>NZ_FR894806.1:17594-19125 GCF_000434255.1 Ruminococcus sp. CAG:379
CTCCTGCCACCACAAAGCTCACCAGGATCCGTGCCGGGGTCAGCTTGGTGTAGTCGATGAGCGCCTGTCCGATGGCGCACAGTGCGCCGCCTACGAGAAATGCCCACACATATTCCATGTCAGTTCCCTCCTTTTTTGTCTGCGCTGATGTGGATCAGATGGGAGATGCCCGGAATGCTCTCCCCCTGCTGGGATGCGGTGGGGGACATGAGAGCGCCCGTTGCCGCAAAGAGGATGTTTTTCAATTCCCCCGTCCGGATTCTGGGGAGAAAATAGCCACACAGCACACTGGCGGAGCAGCCGCAGCCCGAGCCGCCCGCATGGGTGTCCTGCTGCTCCGGATCGAACATCATCGCACCGCAGTCCCGGTGCTGCTTCCGGATATCCACCCCCTCCTTCTGCAGGATCTCGCACAGCAGCTTGGAGCCGATCAGCCCCAGATCCCCTGTGACGATGGCGTCAAACTCCTTGGGGGATGCCCCCGTATCCGCCAGGAACCGGAGAATGGTGTCCGCCGCCGCCGGTGCCATAGCCGCCCCCATGTTGTTGGCGTCGGTGATGCCGTAGTCCACGATCCTGCCGATGGTCACTGCCCGGAGATAGGGGGCGTTCTGACAGGGTGCCAGCACCACCGCCCCGGATGCGGTACAGGTCCACTGGGCAGTGGGCGTCCGCTGTCCCCCGTAGGATAAGGGGAACCGGAACTGCCGCTCCGCCGTGGAAAAATGGGAGGAGGTGGCTGCCACAATATGCCGGGCAATGCCGCTGTCCATAAGGATGCTGCCCAGCGCCAGTCCCTCCGCCATGGTGGAGCATGCCCCGTACAGCCCCAGCAGGGGGATGCCCATGCCCCGTAAGCCATAGGTGGTGCCGGTGCATTGGTTGATGAGATCCCCTGCCAGGATCAGATCAATATCCTGGGCGGTCAGCTCCGCCTTCTGCAAAGCCGTGCCCACCGTTCGCCGCTGCAATTCGCTTTCCGCCTGCTCCCAGCTGTCCTTGCCGAAATAGCTGTCCTGCTCCACATAGTCAAAGCATGCCCCCAGAGGGCCTTCCCCCTCCATCTGTCCCACAATGGCGGCATACGCCGCTGCGGAGGGGGCATGCTCCAGCAAATAGGTACCCGTTCCGATTTTTTTCGCCATGCGCCCATTCATCCTCTCTGCGGCTGTGCCGCTGGTGCTGCCTATAGTTTGCGCAGTTTCCTGCGGACTATACCCGGCATAAAGCTGTCCGGGGGCACATACAATGAACGGACAACATTCTTAGCAGGAGCGTGATGCAGTATGCAGATCGGGCTGACGGAGCAGCAGGCGCAGCAGCGCCTTGCCCAGCAGGGGGAAAACCGGCTGGCGGCGGCAAAGCGAAAACGGCCTCTTTCGATTTTTCTCGGACAGTTCCGGGATGTGATGGTGTTGATCCTGCTGGCGGCAACGGTGATCTCCGCCCTGCTGGGGGAGATCACGGACGCTGTGACCATCATTCTGATCGTGCTGCTCAACGCAGTGCTGGGCTTTGTGCAGGAATACCG
>NZ_FR894807.1:0-9622 GCF_000434255.1 Ruminococcus sp. CAG:379
AAAATCTTTTGTGCTAAGACCAAAAATGAAAGTGAAATTGAAAAAAGCAGCGATTTTGGTAGAAAATTTGGTAGAAATCCGGTAGAAAAACGCTCATTCACAAGAAACTTTTCTACCAAATTAGTCAGAAAATAAGAAAAGAATGCCGTAAAATCGACATTCTTTCATTGGTGCCGCTGACCGGACTTGAACCGGTACGGATTTTACTCCGAGGGATTTTAAGTCCCTTGTGTCTACCAATTCCACCACAGCGGCAATGCATTTATTATACTACAGAATCCCTCTTTTGTCAACTGTTTTTGCGCTTTCTGAGATGATGCTTTGGATATCGCATAAAAAAACATCCGCTGCATATGATGCTACAGCGGATGTTTTTCTTTAGCCTCGTTCGTTAATCAAATCATTCATATCATACAAGCCGGCTTTTTTGCCCTGCAAAAATACTGCGGCATTGATGGATCCTACTGCAAACACACCCTTGGATGCGGCAGAGTGGGAAATAGTAATGGTTTCGTCGTGCCCGGCAAACAGCACCTCATGCTCGCCTACAATGGTGCCGCCTCGGATGGCGTGAATGCCAATCTCGTTTTTATCCCGCTTGCAGCGTCTGGAGTGACGGTCATAGACATACTGATGGGGTTCTGCCATGGTTTCGTTGATGGCATTTGCGATCATCAGCGCCGTTCCACTGGGTGCATCGATCTTCTGGTTGTGATGCTTTTCGATGATCTCCACATCAAACTGATCCCCCAGCAGAGCAGTTGCCTTCTTCGCCAGGCTCACCAGCAGGTTGATGCCCAAAGACATATTCCAGGAGAAGAAAATCGGGATCTGCTTTGCCGCTTCCTTGATGGAAGCAATTTGTTCGTCCGTATAACCGGTGGTAGCAAATACAGCGGCGGTGCCGGTGGACAGGCAGTATGCCAGCAATCCTTCCAGAGTGGAAGGGTGGGAATAGTCCACGATCACATCCGGCTTTTCCGGCAGTTCCTCCGGCTTGGAAACGATGGGAAAGTCTGCATAGGCGGTGGTGTTCAGGTCAATACCGCTGATGATCCTGCAATCGGTTCGTTCCTGCACACACTGGTAAATAGTGTGGCCCATTTTCCCGTTGGCACCGCATATTGTAATATTCGTCATATGTAGTTTCTCCTTTTTGAAAAACCGCTGCATAGAACATGCAGCGGCATTTTACATCAAAGCTCCGGAATCAGCTTGTGCTTTTGCAGACAAGCCACCAGAGTGGTCAGATTTTCGCTGGTCATTCTTACAAGCGGCATCCGGCAGCTGCCCACGTTCATGCCCATCAGATTCATAGCTTCCTTGATCGGAATCGGATTGACTTCAGAGAACAGAGCGTTGATCAGCTCCAGATACTTCAACTGTAAAGCGGTGGCAGACTTGAAATCACCCTTCAGACAGAACTGTGTGATCTCATGTGTCTCCCGGGGCAGAATGTTGGACAGAACGGAAATGACGCCTGCACCGCCAAGAGACATCACCGGTACAATCATATCATCGTTGCCGCTGTAAATATCCAGCTGATCTCCGCAGCGCTCAAACAGCTTTGCAACGTAGGAAATGTTTCCGCTGGCTTCCTTGACCGCCACAATATTCTTGTGACCCGCAAGCTGCATGCACGTATCAATTGCAATATTCATACCTGTACGGGAAGGAACATTGTAGAGGATGATGGGGATATTGACGCTGTTTGCAATCATGGTGAAATGTGCGACCAATCCAGCCTGGCTGGTCTTATTGTAATAGGGTGTCACCAGCAGCAGCCCGTCAGCGCCACACTGTTCAGCCTCCTGGGACAGCTGAACCGCATAGTCCGTATCATTGCTGCCCGTACCGGCAATGACCGGGATCCGCTTATTGACATGCTCCACAGCAAAGCGGATGCATTCTACATGCTCCTCGTCCGACAGGGTCGCAGACTCACCGGTGGTGCCGCAGACGATGATGGCATCCGTTCCGTTGTCGATCTGGTAATCCAGGTTCATGGCAAACTCTTCATAGTTTACAGTTCCGTCCAGATTGAACGGAGTCACAATGGCAACGCCGGCACCGGTAAAAATGGTGTTCTTCATAGGTACTCATTCCTTTCAAAACAATTCAGGCATATCGCACAAGTCCCGTGCGTTGCTGCCTTTATTGGATGGATACAAAATTCCGCATGATCTTTTCGATGGAAACCGGAGTTCCGATCTGAAAATCCGCCCGGAGCCCATAGGTATACACAGGCAACTCTTCCAGCTCGTCAAGCACCTTGCATGCTTGTTGAATGGTTTCCTTTGTGCAGCTGTTAACGTCCAGGAACACCTGTTCTGTTTCCGGCGCATCCGCTGTGACATGTGTCACGGTGACACAGCGCTTGGATTCAGTCACTGCCAGATATTCCGGTTTTTTAGAAAGCAGAAAGGCACGATTTTCGCTGATGCAGTCCTTGGCGCCACAGAAGTGGAGCATATTGTCCAGTGCCGCACTTTCCACATTGGTGCAGTCGTCCGGCAGCACGATCAGATAATCCAGCTTCATAAAGCCCTTGTAGACGCTTGTGCCGATGAAACGGCGCAACTCCTCAACGGTTTCGTCAAAATCTACCAGATAATCGGATACATAGGGAAGCTCCCGAGGTTCGTTCATGGAAAAATCCACAAAATCAGATGCGGAGATCAGCGCATTGGGGTTGCGAAGATTCAGCAAGGAGATCAGCAGCGTGTCATTTTCTGCACTGATAAATACGTTTTTCATCAATCAAAATACCCTTTAGCAGCCAGCAACTCAGCCAGCAGCACACCGCCGCCTGCTGCACCCCGGAGTGTGTTGTGGGACAGGCACACAAACTTGTAATCGTACTGTGTATCCTCTCTCAGACGACCGATGGAAATTGCCATACCATTCTCCAGGTTCCGGTCCAGCTTCGCCTGGGGCCGGTCATTTTCCTCGAAGTAATGGAGGAACTGCTTCGGCGCAGAGGGCAGCTCCAGTTCCTGGGGTACGCCGGAAAATGCCTTCCAGCACTGGAGGATCTCCTCCTTGGAGGGCTTGTTTTCAAAGGAAACAAATACAGCAGCAGTGTGGCCATCCTGTACCGGCACACGGAGACACTGGGTGGTGATGGAGGGTGTCGCCGTCTTGACGATCTGATCGTTTTCGATGGTGCCCCATACCTTCAGCGGCTCCTGCTCGGACTTTTCTTCCTCACCGCCAATGTAGGGAATCAGGTTATCCACCATTTCCGGCCAGGTCTTGAAGGTCTTGCCGGCACCGGAAATTGCCTGATAGGTGCATGCCAGCACGTTCTTTAACCCGTATTTCCGCAGGGGATGCAGGGCAGGAACATAACTCTGGATGGAGCAGTTGGACTTGACAGCAATGAAGCCACGCTTGGTACCCAGCCGCTTCCGCTGCGCAGTAATGATTTCAATGTGCCCCGGATTGATCTCCGGAACCACCATGGGTACATCCGGTGTAAAACGGTTTGCGGAGTTGTTGGAAACCACCGGGCATTCAGCCTTGGCGTATGCTTCCTCCAGCTTCTTGATCTCGTCCTTTTTCATATCTACTGCGCAGAACACAAAGTCCACCTGGGCTGCGATCTTCTCAATGTCCGCAGTTGCGTCCATCATGATCATATCCTTCATTGCAGCAGGCATCGGTGTGGTCATTGCCCAGCGGCTCCCAACTGCTTCTTCATAGGTTTTGCCGGCAGAACGGGGGGATGCAGCCAGTACCTTTACCCGGAACCAGGGGTGATTCTCCAGCAGCGTCGCAAAACGCTGACCAACCATACCCGTTGCACCAATGATACCTACATTGTATTGCTTCATTTTTCATTCGCTCCTTGTGTTAATTTGTGAAAAGTGTATAATATGAAAAAAACCGGTTGAAAACCGGTCCATCATAAGATATAATAGAAGTATTGGCACATACATCAGCGGAAGTGATCTATATGCCGATAGCGCTCCATCAATCCATGATGACAGTCACAAGCTTGTTCAGCCTGTGCCCAGAAGATGCGTTGCCAGGCGTCCTCTTCGGCGGTCTCGCCTTTCTGCATGCACCGGAATGGCTGTTCCGTTGAATACTGTCCATATTCTGTGCAATGCATACTCTTCTTAACCGCACCTCTACCTTATTCAATTACAATCATAGCATTTATTTTTTTGCTTGTCAATATGAATTTAAAAAAGCCAGGAGAAATCAATGAAAAAATCTGATTTTTATTATGATCTGCCGGAGGAACTGATCGCCCAGACCCCGATCGAGCCCCGGAATCAGTCCCGCCTGATGGTAATCGACCGGGAAACCGGTGCTGTTTCCCATCAGCATTTCTATAATCTATGCGATATGCTCCAGGAAGGTGACTTACTGGTGCTCAACGACAGCCGTGTCATTCCTGCTCGCCTGTACGGAGAGAAAATGGACAACGGCACCTTTATCGAATTTCTACTGTTGGAGCAGAAAGGGGATAAGCTGTGGGAGCTGATCTGCCGTCCGGGCAAGAAAGCCAAGGTTGGCACCCGGTTTTCCTTCGGCGGCGGCAGGCTCATCGGCGAGGTAGTGGAGGTCAAGGAAGACGGAAATCGAGTGGTGCAGTTCACCTGCGAGGGGAACTTCTTTACCGCCCTGGAGGATGTGGGGCAAATGCCTCTGCCTCCCTATATCAAGGCAAAGCTCCAGGACAAGGAGCGCTACCAGACCGTTTACTCCCGGGAGCTTGGCTCCGCAGCTGCCCCCACCGCAGGGCTGCATTTCACAAAGGAAATGCTGCGGCAGTTACAGGACAAAGGCGTGCGCCTTGCCTATGTGACCCTACATGTGGGACTGGGTACCTTCCGTCCCGTAAAGGAAGATGATGTATTGCAGCATAAAATGCACAGTGAGCATTACGCCATGTCCCAGGAAACGGCAGACCTGATCAACCAGACCAAGGCAGCCGGGGGGCGGGTCATCTGCGTGGGTACCACCTCCTGCCGGACGGTGGAGAGCATCGCCACCTTTTTTGGCAAGATCCAGGCTTGCGAAGGGTACACGGACATTTTCATCTACCCTGGCTATCAGTTCAAGGTCATGGACGGACTGATTACAAACTTCCATCTGCCGGAAAGCACCTTGATTATGCTGGTTTCCGCTTTTCTCGGCTACGACAATACCATGCGTGCCTACAAGACAGCTGTTGAAGAAAAATACCGGTTCTTCAGCTTCGGGGACGCATGCTTCATCCGGTAACTAACACAGCAAGGAGCGTATTATGTACAAACTATTAAAGCAGGAGGGACTTGCCCGGAGAGGCACGGTGGACACCGTACACGGTACCTTTCAGACACCCTGTTTCATGAATGTAGGCACTGCCGGTGCCATCAAGGGCGGCATTTCCACCATGGATCTCAAGGAACTGAAATGCCAGGTGGAGCTCTGCAACACCTATCATCTGCATCTGCGGCCCACGGACACGGTGATCCGGAAAATGGGCGGTCTGCATAAATTCATCAACTGGGATCGCCCCATTCTCACCGACAGCGGCGGCTTCCAGGTATTCTCCTTAGCAAAGCTGCGGCGCATCAAGGAGGAGGGCGTGTACTTCCAGTCCCACATTGACGGACGGCGCATTTTCATGGGACCGGAGGAAAGCATGCGGATCCAGTCCAACCTGGGTTCTACCATTGCCATGGCATTTGATGAATGTGTGGAGAATCCTGCAACCTATGCCTACGCCAAGCAATCCTGCGCCCGTACCACCCGGTGGCTCCAGCGCTGTAAGGCGGAAATGGCACGGCTCAACAGCCTGCCGGACACGATCAATCCCCACCAACTGCTGTTTGGCATCAACCAGGGATGCACCTTCGACGACCTGCGGGTGGAGCATATGAAGCAGATCCGGGAGCTGGATCTGGATGGCTACGCAGTGGGCGGTCTGGCTGTGGGGGAGCCTACGGAGGAAATGTATCACGTTCTGGATGTAGTGGTACCTCACATGCCGGAGCACAAGCCCCGGTATCTGATGGGGGTGGGTACTCCTTCCAACATCATTGAGGGAGTCGCCCGGGGCATCGATATGTTCGACTGCGTCATGCCCAGCCGAAACGCCAGACATGCAACCGTATTCACCTGGAACGGCATCATGCATCTGACCAACCAGTGCTATGAAACGGACGACCGCCCCATTGACGAACACTGCGACTGTCCCGCATGCAGACACTACTCCCGGGCATACATCCGGCACCTGTTCAAGGCAAAGGAAATGCTGGCAGGCAGACTGGCAGTGATGCACAACCTGTATTTTTACAACACCCTGGCGGAACGGATCCGCTCCGCCATTGAAACCGATACCTTTGCCCAGTTCCGGGCGGAATACTCCGGACGGCTGGCAAAGCTGATCCGCTGAAAGAAGGAATCATAATGATACGTCTGGCTGTATTTGATCTGGACGGTACGCTGGTCAACTCCCTGGCTGACCTGGCTGCCGCCTCCAACTATGGGCTGCGCACCCTGGGCTTTCCGGAGCATCCCACCGAAAAGTTCCGCTATTTTGTAGGTAACGGCGTCCGGAAGCTGTGTGAACGGGTGCTGCCGGAGGATGCCAAGGAGTATGCAGACCGACAGTATGCCCTCTTTTCTGAATATTACAACACTCATTATGCTGACCAGACCCACCCCTATCCGGGCATCAAGTCCCTGCTGCATCGTCTGAAGGATGAGGGGATCCTGCTGGCGGTTGCATCCAACAAAACCGAAATATTTACCCGGGAGATCGTGGAGCATTTCTTCGGCACGGCTCTGTTTGATCTGGTCAGTGGAAAGATAGACGGCAGACCTGTGAAGCCGGATCCGGCGATTTTACAAGCAGCAATGGAGCAGTTCGGCGCAACTCCGGCTGAAACCGTTATGATCGGGGACAGTAACGTGGATATCCGCACTGCCAAAGCAGCCGGTACCCACAGCATCGGCTGTATCTGGGGGTTCCGGACAGCAGAGGAGCTGACGGAAGCCGGGGCGGAACAGCTTGCAGAGACACCGGCACAGATTCTGGACGCCGTGCATGCATGGAAGGAGGCATAATCGCTATGGAAATCAGTAACACCATTGACGAAACCGAAGCTGTGGTGGAACAAACCACATCCTTTTTCAGCGGCATCCTGCAAAAGATCCAGGATGCAATTCCAACTGTGCTTGTGGCGGTGGTGATATTTATCATCGGCGCTCTGCTGGCAAAGCTGCTGCAAAAAGCTGTGAAACGGGGCATGAAGCGCTCCAACATTGACGATACTGCCATTGGCTTTTTCCAGTCCCTGATCCGGGTAATCCTGTACACGGTGCTGATCGTAATTTGCCTGTCCATTCTCAAGGTACCCATGAGCTCCATTGTGGCAGTGATCGGTGCGGCAGGGCTTGCCATTGGTCTGGCACTGCAAAACAGCCTGTCCAATCTGGCAGGAGGGTTCATCATCCTCTTTTCTAAGCCCTTCAAGGCAGGGGACTATATCGAAACCTCCGGTGTCAGCGGCACGGTGGAATCCGTAGGGATCCTGTACACCCGGATCATTACGCCGGACAATAAGACGGTCTACATCCCCAATGGTACCATCTCCGCCTCCGTGATCTCCAACTACACAGAAAAGAAGCTGCGCCGACTGGATCTGGAGTTCTCCATCAGCTATGAAAGCGATTTTGATAAGGCACAACATCTGATCCGGCAAACCATCAACGAATCAGAGATTGCTCTGAAGGAGCCGGAACCCCTGGTACGGATGGGCAGACAGGACGACAGTGCCATTATCATCTTTACCTATGTGTGGGTGGACAGCTCCAACTACTGGGAACTGCGGTATACGTTACTGGAAAACGTGAAGAAGCAGTTTGATGCCAACGGGATCAGTATTCCCTTCCCCCAGGTGGATGTACACAATATCCCGCAGTAGTCCGGAAAGGGGAAATTCTATGAGCAAACCCGTAACACCGACTGCTCCGAATGAAGCAGCCTCTACATCCAAACCGAAAAAACGGCATACCAAGCGGCGGGTCTTTTTTCTGATCCTGGTGCTGCTGTGGTTATTCAACAACTTTACCTTGAAAACCACCAGGGAGGAGATCACTAGCCCAAAGGTGACCAACGAAATCACCATAGCCGCTCTGAGCGATTACCACGCCAGCTGGCTGGGGATCCAGCCGGAAACGATTCTTGGAGATCTGAAGCGGATCGATCCGGATCTTGTCTGTATTCTGGGGGATATGTACACAGATCAGCCCAGCGGCAAAAGCTGCGACCGGGCGCTGGCGCTGATGAAAAAAATTGCCACCCAGCATCCGGACAAGGTATACTATGTGCCCGGCGAGCACGACCGCACCTATGCCTACATGGATGCGCTCCGGGCAGCAGGCATTCATGTAATGGACTACAAGCAGGAACGGGTGCAGATCGGCTCCACCATACTGGAAATCTACGGCATTGACAATGCATATTTTTCTCCTACCTTTGATCTGACCAATGCCTTTGAACTGCCGGATCCGGAGGTTTACTCCATTCTGCTTGCTCATATTCCTGTACCAGAAAAATATGCCCCCTTCGGAGCAGATCTGGTGCTGTGCGGTGACACCCACGGAGGTGTGGTACAACTGCCCTTCCTGGGGCCAGTATATGACGACGGC
This sequence comes from Ruminococcus sp. CAG:379, assembly GCF_000434255.1. Lineage (NCBI taxonomy): Bacteria > Bacillati > Bacillota > Clostridia > Eubacteriales > Oscillospiraceae > Ruminococcus > Ruminococcus sp. CAG:379. Next base: position 8,656 of record NZ_FR894807.1, read on the forward strand.
ATCTGGCTGCCGGAGGTACTGGGGGATGCAGACACGGTTTACGACAAAGGGATCTTCCCCTGCGGCACCGGCAAACTGTTCGTCACCTCCGGGATCGGAAACTATCCCAATATTCCCATTCGTTTTCTCAATCGTCCGGAGATCGCCGTCCTCAAGATCATGCCCGAATAAGAAAACACCGCAGGGTACGTTCTGCCCTGCGGTGTTGCTGTATCAAGGAGTATTTTATGAACACAAATCAGCTTTTATCCGAATCCGTGGAAAAATTGCTTGCCTGGTATCCGGCTCACGCCCGGGATCTGCCCTGGCGGCAGGATCAGGAGCCCTACCATGTGTGGCTGTCGGAGATCATGCTTCAGCAAACCAGGGTGGAGGCGGTGAAGGGCTATTATCAGCGATTTTTACAGGCACTGCCGGATATTGCCGCCCTCGCTGATGCGCCCGAAGAACAGCTTCTGAAGCTGTGGGAGGGACTGGGCTACTACAACCGGGTGCGGAATCTGCAAAAGGCAGCCAGACAGATCATGACGGAGCATAGCGGTGTATTTCCAGGGGAATATGCTAAGATCCGGAAGCTCAGCGGCATTGGCCCCTACACTGCCGGCGCCATTGCGTCCATCTGCTTTGAACAGCCCACCCCGGCAGTGGACGGAAATGTGCTGCGGGTCATGTCGAGAATACTGAACGATCACAGCTGCGTGGATCTGCCAAAGGTCAAGCAACGGTTCACAGAGCAGTTGACAACGGTGTATCCGGCAGGACGCTGCGGCATGCTGACCCAGGCACTGATGGAACTGGGGGCAACGGTATGCGTACCCAATGGTGCGCCCCGGTGTGATGCATGTCCGGTTCGGGAACTTTGCATCGCCCATGAGCAGCAGACTGTGGAGCAACTTCCGGTACGGGCAGAAAAAAAGAAGCGGCGCATCGAGCACAGAACCGTATTTGTGTTTCTGTGCGGCGATGC
>NZ_FR894807.1:9642-34021 GCF_000434255.1 Ruminococcus sp. CAG:379
GCGGCGATGCAGCCGCCGTGCGAAAGCGTGAGGATAAGGGATTGCTGGCAGGGCTTTGGGAGTTTCCCAATCTGCCACACACATGCACCCCGGAGGAGGCAATTGCCTGGGGGGAGGAGATGGGTGTACACCCGACTGCTTTGCTCCAATCCCAGGAGCGTGTCCACATCTTTACCCACATTGAGTGGCATATGACCTGTTACTTTTTCCGGTGCCTGCACCAATCCGATGGGTTTGTATGGGCAGATGCGGATGCGCTGCAGGGGCAGTATTCGCTGCCCACTGCCTTCCGGCTGTTCCTGCCGGATGTACTGGAACTACTGAATCAAGCACCATAGGAAACGGAGCCGGAACTGCTGGAACCGGGTACAGTCTGAGCCGTATGCTTTTTGCAGCTGCATGGCAAGCTCCGTAACAAATTCCCGATCCTCCTCAGAAACAGTATGCGCACTCAAATCCGCATATTCAGCTATGGACGCAGCACGGGTCAGCGTATCTGCGGACAGATAAGGGCATGCTTCTTCTGCCCAGGCTGCAAAGCTGGTGGGCGTTTCATTGCCCGGTGTCAAGCCCATCTGTTTCAGCAGCCGCAGCAGATATTGATAAGCGCCAATCACAGCAGCATTTGTGTCTCCGGATGCAAAGACTGCTGTTCTTTTTTTCCAGATTCCATTAGCCCGGCGGTGCAGATACTTCCAGATGCCACAAGGCAACAAAATCGCTACTGCAAGCACTGTCAGGATCAACAGCAAAGCCCTGAAAAGGGAAGTAGAGCCGGAGTTATTTCTCTGTGTGCTGGTAGAACTGTCGGCTGTGCTGGTCTGGGTATGCACCGGTACAGTTGTGGTAACATGCGTCGTGGTCTGGGTGGTTGTGGTGGTTGCGGCTGTGGTGACCTGTAACGCCAGCTGGTTGGAGTTTGCACCGCCGGGAGTAAAGTCATAGGGGATCCACCCGATGCCATTCAGATAGATCTCCGCCCAGGCATGCGCATGGCTGTCATCTATCACCAATGTCCTCTCCATGGAACCAGAAGATTCCGATGCCTCGGAAAGCATATCCTGGGACACGGCGACTCCCTCCACATACCGTGCCGGAATACCAGCCATTCGGCACAGCATAACGCCGGCAGTGGCAAAGTAGGCACAGTATCCCTGGTGACTTTCCAGAAGAAAATATTCTATAAGCTCCCGTCCTGTCGGTACAGGTCCGGGCGTCAGAGTATAGGTGCAATTTTCTGTAATGGCACTGTAAATATCATCCACTTCCCGCAGAACCATGTCTGTGTGTGAGGCATAACTGTCCGCCCTTCCAATATCATTGTTCAATCGGTCAGCGTATGCTGTCTGAACACGCTGCATGGCTTCTGTATCCGGCACATCCAGGTAGGAATCATAGACAAATTTCTGATAGCTAGGCTCCCACTCATTCAGCTGTTCCGGATTCTTATCCAGTTCCATACTGGCGAAATACAGAAAGTTGAAATTCACACAATCATCCAGCAGATACTCTACGCTATAGGACTGCGGATAGAGCCGCTTGCATGCTCCATCGTGGTAGGGCTTCAGAAGATTGGTATCATATGGCGTGACAAACGGGTATGGGATATAGGCAATATCCGACGCTGCCGGAACCGGACTGATCTCCATCGTGTTCAGATGCATATCCGCTGTGCGAACACAGTTTTCAATAAACTGATACAGCATCGTCTGTGCAGAATTGGTTTTTCCGGCAGATTGTATCTGCGCAAGCCGTTGGTATTGTGCCTCAGTCAGAGCTGACCAGGTGTTGTTTTCATATTTGGATCCCACATAGCTTTTCAGATACAGGTCATAGTCCGGCACCGAAAAATAGCGCAGCTGAACCATGGGCTCATAGGTGAACCGGATCCCATTCAGCCTACCCAATGTAAAGGTATCCGGCGTGGATGTACTTGGAGCAAATTTGAAGGGAGAAGGAGCCGGTGTATCGACTTCCAGTTCCTTGGGCAGGGTAATGCGCTTTAATCCGCTTTTGATCTGCATGCGCCAGGTGTTCAACTGTTCAGAACGGGAAAAATGACTCCAGTTTAAGCCGGCAGTCACGGCAGAAAACAGCACAAGGATCAGAACCAGTCCGGTCAGTGCCGTCTGAACGCCCACTTGTCGGCGCAGGGGTTCCTTGGCATGATACTGGTGCATGCGCCTGCTCCGCAGATGCAGAATGGAAAAGGCACGATCCTGCGCCAGAATCCCCACCCAGTATGCAAGCAGACAGGCAAACGCCAGGTAAGAGGGTGCCACGCCATAGTACAAGCCGATTTCCGGCAGTGCGCCGGTCAGCACAAAACAGATCACTGCGTTGGGACGGGCAATGGTGAAAAAGCAGGTCAGAACGCCCAGGAACAGCATACAGAACAGCAGCAGTGCCGTCGTTGCCTGCATCTGGTTCTGATAGGTCAAACCGGTATAGTGCAGTTCTTCTGTAAAATGCACACGCTGATAAATGGTGTTGAATACATAACAATAGCCGTCCACCGCCAGAGACCAGTATTTCACCAGCAGCAGTTCTCCGCCGATCAGGGTGGGGATCAGTCCCAAAGCCCAGCGTTTGCCCATAATGCAGAACACGGAGGAAACCACCCAGCACAGCAGAATGCCTCCGATCAGCATTGAATAGTTGACTTGCAGATCGAACATGGACAAAAAAACTGCAAAGGTAGAGCTAATGCCAAGCAGAGCCAGCAGCATGGTATAGATCATGCTGCGCTGTTTGCCCGGTGGCGATGTGGACATGTGGGGCGCAGACAGCAGCTGGATCCCGCTTTCCGAAGCAGTCTGCTTCATAAAATCACCTCCCGCAAGGCAGCTCCAACGCATCCCGGAGAAACCGGGCAAAGCTCCAACTGTGGAAAGGCGGCCGCTGTGCGTTGGAAGCAAGCAGCGTCCTCCTCATCGGCATTCACGGAAATCACCGTGATCCGGTCGGCATGCAGCTGTTCCAGCTGAACCAACTGCTCCGGCTGTACACCGGCTGTAAAATAAATCAGATGAGAAATGCTTCTGTCCGGGTCTATGCAGTGCAGCGTGGAGGAAAGCGTATGGGTGGGAGTGGACATCAGCCGCCGGATGCCTTCATAGATCGACGCATCGGATACGGGGACAGTCACCAGCCGTTCGCCTGGGGGGTCAAACCAGCACAGATTGTGAGGATGCTCCGACTCAGAAAAGGCGACAGACACGGAAATCAGGGACTCCAGCAAGGCATGCTGCATCGGCAGGGGACTTTGCTTCCACTCTGCAAACAACACAGCAGCCTGTCCGATGGGCAGACTGAATTCCTTGACGATCAGTCCCGTATTCTTTTCACTGAGTTTCCAGTGAATCCGATTCAGCCTGTCACCGGGGTGATAATCCCGCAGCCCGAATACCTCCGAAGGATCATCTCCGGATCGATACTGGGAGAAGGTTTCATTCTCGCTGTCCTGGGAAAGCACCTGCCCAGACACCGGCTGCATGGGCCAGATATGGGGCATGATCCACAATTCCTGTGCCGGGGGCGCAGAAATCCGGATCCGGAACATCCGGAGCATGTCATACAGCCGGATCTGGGTGATCTCCGCCCGCAGACAACCGCAGTATTCCGGCAGCAGCTGCAAGCCGATGGTCTGACTGCTTCTGGCTGGCAGACCGGTGGACACCAGAATGGTTTCGTCCTGCTGTGCCAGTTTGTTCCGATACCGGATCCGGAACACGGCATGGGGAATCGGTAGAATACACGGATTCTGCAAAAAAAGCTGCAATTCAATCTGTTCCCCGGCTGGCAGGGTGCCGGAAGGACAAAGAAGCCGGATCCGGAGTCTGCTGCCGGCGATCCGGAGCCACAGCCAGGAAAAGCCGGGCAGCAGGAAAATACACAGCAGCAGGATCAGACTAAGCGTATCCTTAAACAGAAGGAAGAAAAACACCAGACCCACCAGCAGCAGACAGTATGCAAGCTTCGCCAAGATCATATTTCATCACCAATGACAGGAACAGGCACCTGCCGCACCACATCTCCAATGACCTGCTCCACTGTGATCTCCTGCATCCGGGCCTTGGTGCTAAGCAACAGACGGTGTGCGAATACATCCCGCAGCATAAAACGCACATCATCCGATGTAACGTAATCCCTACCCCGGAGCAGCGCCGTTGCCTTTGCGGCGGCAGTCAGTGCCAGCGTGCCCCGGGGACTGATGCCAAGTCGCAGCATCGGGTGCTGCCGGGTTGCCTGGGCAAGACTTGCGATGTAGTTGTAGATCCTGTCATCCACATAGATCTGCTCGGTCTGCCGCTGTAGCCGCACAATATCCTCTGCCGAGGCAACCTGATGCACATGGTCAATGGGGTTCTCACTGTGCCGTGCTTTTAAAATATCCACCTCGCTCTGTAAATCCGGATAGCCCATGTTCAGCTTGATCATGAACCGATCCAACTGGGATTCCGGCAGCATCTGGGTACCTACGGAGCCGATGGGATTCTGGGTTGCGATCACGAGAAAGGGCTTGGGCAACACCCGGGTCACGCCGTCAATGGTAACACTGCCCTCCTCCATGACCTCCAGCAAGGCAGACTGGGTCTTGCTGGAGGTACGGTTGATCTCATCCGCCAGAAACAGGTTGCACATTACCACACCGGGTTTGTAGTCGAAGCTGCCGGTCTGCTTGTTATAGATGGTAAACCCGGTCACATCTGCCGGCATCACATCCGGTGTAAACTGCATCCGATGGTGGACAAGGTGCATTGCCTTGGAAATAGCCAACGCCAGAGTGGTTTTTCCCACACCGGGAATATCCTCGATCAGAATGTGTCCGCCAGCCAGCATTGCCAGCAGGACTTTAATCACGGTCTCATCCTTGCCGACTACAGCCTTTTTCACCTCTCGGATAATCTGCTTTGTCTGTGTGATCGCAGACTGAATCTGTTCCTCCATATTGATTGTTCCTTTCTTTTTTTGTATCTTTAGCAGGCGTTCCTGGATCGTTTTACAATACAATTTCTAGTATAACACAAAATCTGCCGTTTTGCAACCGTTAAAACGCAAAATAGCCATGCTCTTTTGCCGACTGTCACAACAAATTTCGACACAAATCCGGAACAAAATTGGCATATGTACCAAAAAGCCATTGCTTGAATTGACAAATCGAGAATTACTGGTATACTATATTTATGTAGGTCTATGAGAACCGAGAAAAGAGGGTTACTATGAACATTTGGCACAATATCAGCCCCAAACGCATCAACTCCGATGATTTTGTGGCGGTCATTGAAATCCCAAAGGGGAGCAAGAAAAAGTACGAGCTTGACAAAGAAACCGGACTGATTATGCTTGACCGAATTCTGCATACCTCAACCCATTATCCCGCAAATTACGGTCTGATTCCCCGCACATATGCTGACGACAACGACCCGCTGGATGTTCTGGTGCTCTGTTCTGAGCGACTGTATCCGATGACCCTGGTGCGCTGCTATCCCATTGGCGTGATCCGCATGATGGACAGCGGTCATATGGACGATAAGATCATTGCAATTCCCTTCAATGATCCCAATTATAATATGTACCATGATATCAGCGAGCTTCCCCGGCATGTGTTTGATGAAATGTCCCACTTCTTCCGGGTCTACAAGGAACTGGAGAACAAGACCACTGCCGTGAACGAAGTAGAAAACGCAGAGGTTGCCCGCAAGATCATTCAGAGTGATATCGATCACTATATTGAAAAGTTTTGTAAATAATTTTTGAAGGAGCGTGCAAGCATGACAGCTGGAGCAAATGAGGTTTTGTTCGATTCACAGAAAGGCGTAGCACCCCTGGGGCTGATCGCCACAGAAAGCGCAACGGAGCTTGGTGACAAGATCAACGGGTACCTGATGCGCTGGCTCGTAAACGAGGAGGAGAATCCGGATGGATTCCTCATCGGTTCCGAGTGCCCCCGGTTTGCTTCCGGAGACGGTAAGGGTCTGATCAAGTCCACCGTCCGGGGCAAGGATCTGTTCATTCTGGTAGACGTGGGAAATTACAACTGCAAGTACAAGATGTTCGGAAGGGAAAATTCTATGTCCCCGGACGATCACTACCAGGATCTTAAGCGCATCATCCAGGCTGCATCCGGTAAAGCACACCGGATCAACGTCATCATGCCGATCCTCTACGGCGGCAGACAGCATCGTCGCAACTTCCGTGAATCCCTGGACTGTGCATGCGCACTGCAGGAACTGGAATCCATGGGCGTTTCCAATATCATCACCTTTGATGCACACGATCCCCGGGTGCACAATGCAGTACCGCTGATGGGCTTTGACAACGTAATGCCCTCTTACCAGGTGCTCAAGGCTATGTTCAAGTGCATTCCGGACTTTGACATTGCGCCGGACAAGTTTATGGTTATCAGCCCGGACGAGGGTGCGCTGAACCGGAATATGTACTACGCTTCCGTTCTGGGGGTCAACATGGGCATGTTCTACAAGCGCCGGGATTACTCCAGGATCGTCAACGGCAGAAATCCCATCGTGGCACATGAGTATCTGGGCAACTCCGTAGAGGGGCTGGATGTGTTTATCGCAGACGATATCATTTCCTCCGGCGAGTCCATGCTGGATCTGGCATATGCCCTGAAGGACAAAAAAGCACGCCGGATCTTTGCTTACGCAACCTATGGTCTGTTTACCGACGGACTTGAGAAGTTTGACAAGGCGTATCAGGATGGGTATATTGACGGTGTATTCGGCACCAACCTGACCTATCGCAGTCCGGAGCTTCTGGCTCGTCCCTGGTTCCACGAGGTTGACGTATCCAAGTATATTGCATACTTTATCGCAGCCATCAACCACGATGTATCCATCAGCACCGTCATTGATCCTCACCAGAAGATCGCACTGCTGTTGGAAAAGATGCATCAGAAGAAGCAAGAAAACGCACAGATGGCATAAGTTCCGATCCAATTTATACAGAAAGACCGCAGCCGGACAAGTTGCGGTCATTTTTTATGTATCCGTCAAAGAGCATGCCCTGCGGTATTCCGCCGGGGTCATGCCCGTATGCAGCCGGAACTGGCGCAGGAAATACTTGCTGTCCCGATAGCCGCATTGCTGGGCAATCTGCTGTATGCTGTCCTGGGTGGTAAAAAGCAGATACCGTGCAAGCAGGATTCTGCCTGTAATGCAGTCATGATGAGGATTGACGCCAAAGCAGGCTTTATAGATCGTCCGCAGGTGTCCGGAACTGTAGGAACAGGGGAGTCCTGTGCTGTCGGTTTCAAAAAACACCTCCGGGGACAGATAGAACTGATTTCGCAGCGCAAGCATCTCCCGGTAGTGGGAACAAGTCCGCCGGGCAGCACTGATTCTGGTCAGCTGATCCAGCTCCTGCAGCGCCTTTGGCATTTCCGTCTGATAAGTTGAATCCGGCGTACAAAGCTGCGCAGTACATACGAAAGAATCGGTGCCGTAACACCGGGTGTATCCGACTGCCCGCAGCAGGATTGCACCCAGCAGATCTGCAAGAAGACGGCTGTCAGCGGTATCTGCACGCACCACACAGGCAAATGTGTTTTCCTCGACTCTGCCATACAGCCGGGAGCCGGCACAGAAGCACTTGACTGCGTCAGATGCTGCCAGGAGCGCCTGAATCTTCTGCCCGGAGCCTTCGGTGGCATAGCTTTCGTCAAACAAGCAGACACGCAGCACCACAAGGTGGACTTTTCGGGCATCGAACGTTTCAACAGCTGCATCAAAAGCAGAGTGAAACCCACGCTTGCTGTACATATCCGTCATGTTATCCACCGATTCTGATAAATTGCAGCACTGGGTCAGATACTGAATATCATTTTTCAACCGCAAAAACTCCAAACCGTTGCTGACTGCTTTCAGCCAGTGCCGGTACAATGGGGTGTTGGCAGCCGGTGTATGAAACTTCATTACCGCATAGCCCAGGGATCTTTGCAGAGAAAACAAGGGGCTGAAGCTGTATGCGGCAGCCGAGCCGCTGCAAAATCGTTCCAAATCATGTTTTTGTATCGTAAATGGCTCTTCCTGAGCCAGAAGGCTGTAGCATGTCACAGTTTCCGACACTGCCCGGTCGTTGTACCAGTCCTCATACAGGCACAGATAAACCTCCTCTGCATGTCGAAGCATATACCGATACTTTCGACAAACCTGTAACAGATCCGGGATGGTACGACACTCGGTCAATTCAAATTCCAGCTGTCCGAACAGGTTCAGAAAGTAATCCGTGCGCTTCAGACTGATCCGCTCCTGTTCGGCAAGCAGCTGTGCCGGATCCAGACCGCATTGACAGGAATCTCCCGGAATCAGTCTGCCCGGAGGAGGGGTAAAATCCGTCCCCGGATGCCCGTCCAGCTGCTGCTGTATCAGTCGGATCGCCTCCGCCCCCAACTGCGCCCGATTGCGCTGATAGGTGGTCAGAATCGGGTAATGGTATATACGCTCCTGAATGTACTCATAGCCTGTGATCGTAATGCGATCCGGCACGGAGATTCCGTTTTTTGCAAGGGTATCCAGCATACCGTAAGCCATGTAATCGTTTCCGCAGAGCACTGCTTGGGGAAAGGGTCTGTCTTTTTTGATGTAGGATTCAGCAAGCTCTGCACCGGAATTCATCCAGAAATTACCGAAATGCACTTTATCCGGATCGTAGGGGAGTCCATGACGCTCCAGGGACGCCCGGTATCCGGCAACCCGTTGGTGAGACGCTTCAATAAAGTCAAAGCCGGTCAGCATTTCCATATTCGTAAATCCGTGTTTTTCGATCAGATGATCTGTAATCCGTTCAAAATCCAGTGCGTCACTGGTATTGAGAAACTGAAAATGCTCCAGAACAAAGCCAGGTTGCGGTGTGCCCAAAGCGATCAATGGTACATGCGTCATGTGAGACAGATGTTCCACAATCAGTTTTTGCTGGGTTGTGTTCAGGATTGTTTCTGAAAACAGGATCAGACCGTCAAACGCATCCGAAAGGATCAGATCGTAGATATCATTCTCCCGTTCTATGGTGTTTGCCGGGTCATTGGGATTATAAATATTTGAAAGAAACAACAGGTCGATGTTTCGTTCCTGTGCCTGCCGGAGCATACCGGAAAGCAGCTCTGACTGCTCTATATCGCTGAGCTGGGATGCGATCACGCCAATTATGTATCTGTTGGACTTGCTCATAAGCTACTTCCTCCCAAAGCGGACAGATGTGAACGTCTGTTATCATTATATCACTGTCCCAATTCACAGTCAAGAAAAAACATCGTTTTGTCCACCTAATAATTGTTTTGTGAGTTGACGACCTTCTGTGAATTTTCTATAATAAAGAAAAGAAAAAATGGAGGTGCATTGGATGAAACTTAAAAAAATCTGTGCTGCATTGCTTTCCGCCGCATTGCTCACAAGTTCCTTTGCCTATGCTTTGCCGAAGGACACAGCCGGCAACGCTGGTTCCACTCCCTCATTCCTTGGCGATCCGTTTCAGGTCTCCACAATGACCGCAGAGGCAGCAAGCAGCGTCATGCGCAGACCCTGCTCCCCGGATCAGCCCATGCTGATCGTGCACATCGACACCTGGAATTATGCAGATCCGGCGAAAATCATTGCTTTGATTCCGGAGGATATCAAGCCATATGTGGTGTTCAACATTTCGCTGTCCATCAATTGGAGCTCTACGGATCACAAGTGGCTGATGGTGCAGGACGGGTATGAATGTGCCAAGTCCTGGCTGAAAACCTGCGCAGACGAAGGTGTATGGTGTATGGTACAGCCTGCAAGCGGCGGCCAGTGCCATCTGCCGGATTATGATTCTTCCGGAAACATTGTAAATTACCCCAACAAGAGCCAGTTCGTTTCCCACGCTGATGATGACTATGAAAACACCATCTATGCAGAATTTTTCCGGGATTACCCCAACTTCATCGGCTTCAACTACAGTGAGCAGTTCTGGGGCTTTGAGTCTCAGGACTTTCCTGTAACCCCCATTCAGCGGTATCAGCATTTTGCAAAGCTGCTGAAGCTGTGCAACAAGTACGGTGGCTATCTGAACATCAACTGGTGTGCAAATTACTGGAGCGCTGCACTGAATCCAGTGGCAATGCTGAAACGCTGCCCCGAATGGCGCAGTGCCTGTGAACAGTACTCCGCCAATTTGCAACTGGAAGAAAAGTACACCCAACTTGGCTTCAGTGAGGATGTGGAAAGCGAAGTGCTGGGGGCATACCTGTCCGGCTATTGCGGCAACTACGGTGTTCGGTATGATGAAACCGGTTGGTCTGATTCCACCTGGTCCGGCAACGGAGATGTAACCAAGGAACAATACCGACAAATCACCGGCCTGCCTATTCACATGGAGCGCATGGCACTGAATGGTGCTACGATCATCGATGGACCGGAGCTTGTGTGGGCGGATGACTTCGCAGAAAAATGGGGCGGCATAAAGGATGGCGACTACAGTTGCCGTAGTTGGGACACCAAAGATCAATATGTGAACGATACCCTAGGCTTCTTTCGCAAGCTGGTAGATGGGACCATCCGGATTCCCACCCGGCAGGAAGTCATCGAGAGAACCAAGGTAGTTGTGATTCAGGATAACACCACCGGGGATAATCACAACAAATACAGCACCTATCCTACTCTGTTTGAGGGGCTGTATCGCATGTCCGGAGACGGGAATCTGGATAAAAATTACAATCCATATAAGAGTACAGGACGATATCCCACAATCCCCACAGTTTATGCCCTGCGGGACAGCGTGGCAAAGAGCTTCCAGGTGCAGATCAAGCAGTCCTCCATCCCGTCCCGGTGGAGCTCCATTTCCGCAAAGCAGGATGAGTTCAACAAGCTGTTCGCATCCGACTACTACGGCAATTGCTATGCAGGCAGATATGAGAACACATGGGTTACCTACAACTCCAATAAGGATGGCAGCAACTGCGGTGCGGTTCTTTCTCTAAAGTACAACACCTGCAAGGATCTGGACGTTAACTTCAACCAATACGGCAACGCCCTGATCAAGGAGTACAGTGACCGGATTGATATTTACGCAAATAACTTTGACGAAAAGGCACAGACTACCCTGAGAACCGATACCTTCAAGATTTCCGGCTGTGCAGCAAAGCCCAGCTATTCCGCAAAGGATACGGGCAGAAACCAGACCGCATCCCAGATCAGCGAAAGCTATGCAAACGGTACATACACCTTAACTGTAAAGCACAACGGTCCGGTAGAGATCAGCATTCAGTGCAAGGGCAATGAGACCGGAAGACTTTCCAATCCCAAGGCTTCCAGCGTAAAGGCGCCTGCATATCCTTCCTTCTACACCGGCGTTCGTCAGTATGAGGGTGAATTCTTCGACACACAGAATGTAGAAGGCAACGTAGCAAACGGCTGTGGCAGTGGCGTAACCGGCTTCTGGGGACAGGGCTTCCTGAAGTACGGCGCAAAGAATAATGCAGCCGTTCGGGACACTGTTTCTACCACCAAGGCAGGAAAATTTGACCTGACACTGCGGTATTCCGCAACCTCCGACATCAACAACGTAGACCTATATGTAAACGGCAGCAAGGTTAAGACCCTGTCTATGCCCAAGGGCAGTAGCTACAGCGATTGGAAAACTGTGACCCAATCCATTGATCTGAAGGCAGGGGACAACCAGGTCGAGCTGAAATCCAATGCAGCACTGGCTGGCTCCCTGTATTTGGACTGCTTTACAGTCAAGGGGGATTTCGGCACCGGAACAATCGAGGATCCGGATCCCATCAGCGGCACACTGCTCAAGGATCTTACAGTTACTGACACAGAAAATGCAGCTGACTGGTCCATCTATCAGGATTTCAGTGTTGGCTCCAAGCTTTTTGGAGACAGAGATCTTACCGCAACATCCATCCCTGCTGGTTTAGCAGGGGCAGAAGCCATCCGGACTGCCTGTGACTCCAAGCTCGTAACCGCAAATCTGGGTACATGCAAGGCAGGCGCTGATATTACGGTTTATGTTGCAATGGATTCCAGAGTTACCTCTGCGCTTCCTGCATGGCTCAGTGGCTGGACTAAAACAGCCAATACCATTCAGACATCCAACGACCTGACATTGGAACTGTACAAGAAAAACTTCAATGCCGGCGAGACCATCACACTGGGAACCAACGGCGGATCCAACGAATCTGTAAACTACATTGTACTTGCAGTGGCGAAGGAAGTAGAACCCATCAGCGGCAAGATTATTCAGGAGCTTACCGTATTCGACAAGGAGAATGCTGCCGACTGGTCCATCTATTATGACGTAAAGGTTGGCTCCGTACTCTACGGCGACCGGGATCTCACCATCACTTCCATGCCCAAGAATCTGGTGAATGCAGAAACAATCCGCACAGCATGCGATTCCAAGCTGAGCACAAACGATCTTGGCAAGTTTACGGTCAGTACAGATGCAACCATCTATACCGCTGTGGACACCAGAGTGGTTGAAAACATGCCGGAATGGCTGAAGGCATGGACATTTGCAGGATGCAGCGTGACCACTTCCAATGACGTTACCCTAATGCTCTACAAGCTGAACGTAAAGAAGGGCGATGTTGTGGCACTGGGAACCAACGGAGGCAGCGGCAATTCTGCAAACTACATTGTATTTGCCGTTCCCCAGGAAAAAATCGTCAAGGGCGATGTGAACCTGGACGGCGTCATCAACGGTTTTGACCTGATTCTGGCAAAGCGCGGCATGGCAAACGGATTCACCGATACCCGTTCTTTCGATGCTGCTGATGTGGATAAGGATGAAAAATTAGAAAAGGACGATATCACCCAGCTGCAGAATTTCATCAAGCTGTCTGCAAAGGAATTCACAGAAACACCTGTAACAAAGCCTGCGCCTGCTGTACTCACCGAACCGGCAGGTGATCCCGGCTAAAAGACCATTCGTCCCCATATGTACAACTATGTACGTTCCATTTTCAAAGCAACCAAGTAAAGCCTCCCCCTGGAGCTTCGGCTCTACCCATAAACCAGAAAACGGTACAGTCCGCAAGGTCTGCACCGTTTTCCTTTTCCTTGTAACACTGTCATTATGCAATGCTGCCTTCACGCAGCTGATACAGCTCATACCGGTATCCATCGTGGGCTTCCTCCGCCGTACCGATCAAGGTATACAGCTCAGTCAAAGCTGCGCACGGTTCTTTACGCCAAAGGTGTTCCCGCATGCGATATCGTACCACCACGAACTCCACAGCACCCTCCTGTACAATCCTGTCCTGCTCCCGGTACATCTCGGGCAGTTGATCCTTTGGGATATTGAGCCGGCAGAAAAACCGGGTATCCGGCAGCAAAGCGCCGGACTCCAGATAAAAGCCGCCATCCAGGAAACAATAATTCAGCAGCGTGATTTCATCCTGTCGCTTCGTTTGCTCCATCAGCTGTGCAAACCGGATCTGGGGGTAGTAGAACTCAGGCTTGCCAAAATAATACCGACAGTTGCTGGCAGGGTACAGCGCCAACAGATACACCACCGGCAACGCCAGCTTCATGCACGTTTTCCACCGTTCCCGACCCATACCAGCCCACAACCGCAGCAGGGGAATGATACCGAACAGGCAGTACCCCGCCATAATCAGCAGGTAATACCGATACCGGACACCTCCCGCAAATACAAAAAAGTACAGTCCTGCATAAGTTGCGGCAATGGCGATCCGGGTGGCGGTCTGCTTGCAGCTGTCTTTTTTCAAGACAAAATACAGCGCACCACCTATGCACAGTGCAGTCATACAGAAATTGTGGAACACATCCTGCACCAGGATTCCGCCGATGCGCAGAATCAGAGAAGCAGAACGGGAATATAGAAAAATGTTGGAGTAGAAGTATACATAAAAAAAGTCATACAGTGCGTGGTGGTATGCAAAATACGCCAGCCATGGCAGCATGGTCAGAGCCATGCCGCTCAGGAACAGAAAACAATGGGCAAATGCCCGGCCAGGCTGTCCCTGTCGGATGGTCTGCACGAAAAAGAACAGCACCCAGGCAATGTAAAACCCCAGCATGGTGAACTTGATCCAAAGAATCATGCCAGCCAGCACACCGCAAAGAATATGTGTCCGGCGGCAGGGCAGTGTACCGGACTCGGTGCAGCGCAGCATAGCATACAGACCGTACAGCACCAGAGGCAGACAGAATTCCTCCGCATTGTCCCCCCGGCTGAAGCAATAAGCTGTGACGGTCACAAAGCCGGATAATGCCGCCGCCGGAAATTGCAGACGCTCCGGCAGAAACAGCCCTGCGATCTTACAGTACAGCCAGAGCACCCAGGTCAGGTTCAGAATCTCTAGCAAATAGACTCCGAAAAAGCCATTGCTGTCCATCCATGCAGCCAGGGCATGCAGACCATACAGCAGGGGACCCTTTTGCTCATACAGATCCCGGTAGGGGACTGTTCCGGACAGCATGGCTTTTCCCACCGTCAGAAAGCAGTTCTGATCCACCCCCGTGTGCAGAGGAAACAGGGGCGATGCCATGGAACAGACAGTCATCAGAAGAATGGACAGCAGTACACAGCTCAGCAGCCGTATGCAGGTTTGCCGCTTCAAAAGCAACCCTCCCAATTTGTGATATACATTTACTTTTCTAGTGTATCACAAATCAGGAGGGTTTGCAAGCCGAACCTTCGGCAGTATCGCATAGGGTTTGCGCAGTGTTTTCTTATAAATCCAATCCTGTGATTACATCCTTCAGAGTCTGTACCGAATGCTCCAGCTGCTGCTGTTCGCTGGCATCCAGAGGGATATCCAGCACCTTTTCAATGCCCTCCGCACCCACAATGGAGGGAACGCCGAAATACACGTCCGATACCCCGTAATGACCGTTTACATAGGCAGAAACCGGCAGCACAGAATGCTCCTCCCGGACGATGGCACGGGCGATCCGGGTCACTGCCAGAGCAATGGCATAATAGGTGGCGCCTTTTTTCTCAATGACCTTATAGGCACTGGTGCGCACGTCCTCGTACAGCCTGTGGAGCGTTTCTCCGTCGCATGCGCCGCAGATATCGCAGAAGCTGTCCAGATCCACCCCGGAGATGTTGGCGCTGCTCCATACAGCCAGCTCGCTGTCTCCGTGCTCTCCGATGATGAAGGCATGCACGCTGCGGCTGTCCACCCCCAGATGCGCCCCAAGCAGGTATTTCAGCCGTGCCGTATCCAGCACCGTACCGGAGCCGATCACATGCTCCGGTGGGTAACCGGACAGCTTCCACGCCGCATAGGTCATCACGTCCACCGGGTTGGATACGATCAGCAACCGGGCATCCTGCGTTACCGCAGTGATTTGGGGGATCATATCCCGGAAGATCTCCACATTTTTGCGAACCAGCTCCAGCCTGGTTTCACCGGGCCGCTGTCCGGCACCGGCTGTGATGATAATCAGAAAGCAGTCTGCCAGATCCGCATAGGTGCCGGCGTAGATCTTCATAGGGTGTACAAAGGGCAGACCATGGCTCAGATCCATTGCTTCTCCCTCCGCCTTGGTCTGATTGATATCGATCAGCACCAGCTCGGAGAACATTTCCTCCTGTACCAGGGAAAAGGCAATGGATGCCCCTACAAAGCCGCACCCGATCACAGCACATTTTTGTTTATTCACAAGGATTCCTCCCATCGTAAATTCATCAGTAGCATTGCCTTTAGTCTGTCCGGAAATACCTTTTTTATGCGGTCTGATAAAAAAGGTTCAGGAATTCAAAAAAGGGGCTTGATTCTGTCGAAAAAATGCGGTATAATGATACCATATGATGTATAAGGTGAATCTCATCTTATATCGAAAGGAGTTAAGGATATGAATTATTCTCATGAAGTTGAAACAATGTGCCCTGTAAAGCAAGGCGTTGCTCACGGCGCAGCCCCGATCCCGGAAGAAGCAAAGTGGGTGAAGGCAAAGGAAATCACTGATATTTCCGGTTTCACACACGGCATCGGCTGGTGCGCACCGCAGCAGGGTACCTGCAAGCTCACACTGAACGTTAAGGGCGGTGTGATCCAGGAAGCATTGGTTGAGACCATCGGATGTTCTGGTATGACCCATTCTGCTGCAATGGCTGCTGAAATCCTCCCCGGCAGAACCATTCTGGAAGCACTGAACACCGACCTGGTTTGCGACGCAATCAACACTGCAATGAGAGAGCTGTTCCTGCAGATCGTATACGGCAGATCCCAGAGTGCATTCTCTGAGGATGGTCTGGTAATCGGCGCAGGACTTGAGGATCTTGGCAAGGGTCTCCGTTCTCAGGTTGGTACCATGTACGGTACGCTGGAAAAGGGTCCCCGTTACCTGGAGATGACTGACGGTTATGTAACCGGCATTGCTCTGAATGAGGATGACGAGATCATCGGCTACAAGTTCGTTAACTTCGGTAAGATGATGGACTTCATCAAGGCAGGCGATGACGCAAACACAGCATACGAAAAGGCACAGGGTCAGTACGGTCGTGTTGCAGACGCTGTAAAGATCATCGATCCCAGAAAGCAATAAGAGGAGGAAAACTACAATGGCTTTATTTGAATCTTATGAGAGAAGAGAAAAGCAGATTCTTGCTGTTCTCGCACAGTACGACATTCACTCCATCGAAGAGGCTGCTGAAATCACAAAGGCTAAGGGTCTTGACATTTACAAGCTGGTTGAGAGCATTCAGCCCATCTGCTTTGAGAATGCAAAGTGGGCTTACACTGTAGGCTGCGCAATCGCAATCAAGAAGGGCTGCACCAGAGCTGCTGACGCTGCTGCTGCAATCGGTGAAGGTCTGCAGGCATTCTGCATCCCCGGCTCCGTAGCTGACCAGCGTAAGGTTGGCCTGGGCCACGGCAACCTGGGCAAGATGCTGCTGGAGGAAGAAACCAAGTGCTTCTGCTTCCTGGCTGGTCACGAGTCCTTTGCCGCTGCTGAAGGCGCAATCGGTATTGCTGAAAAGGCAAACAAGGTTCGGAAGGAACCCCTGCGGGTTATCCTGAACGGCCTGGGCAAGGATGCTGCACAGATCATTGCAAGAATCAATGGCTTTACTTACGTTGAAACCGAAATGGATTACTACACCGGCAAGGTAAAGGAAGTATTCCGCAAGTGCTACTCCAAGAATGCTGACACCCCCCGTGCAAAGGTAAACTGCTACGGCGCAAACGATGTAACTGAGGGCGTTGCGATCATGTGGAAGGAAGGCGTTGACGTTTCCATTACCGGTAACTCCACCAACCCGACCCGGTTCCAGCATCCGGTTGCAGGTACCTACAAGAAGGAATGCGTTGAGCAGGGCAAGAAGTATTTCTCCGTTGCATCCGGCGGCGGTACCGGCCGTACCCTCCACCCGGACAACATGGCAGCAGGTCCGGCTTCCTACGGTATGACCGATACCATGGGTCGTATGCATTCTGACGCACAGTTCGCTGGTTCCTCCTCCGTTCCGGCTCACGTTGAGATGATGGGTCTGATCGGTATGGGTAACAACCCCATGGTTGGTGCAACAGTTGCTTGCGCAGTTGCTGTTGAAGAGGCTATGAAGGGCTAAAATACGTATTTTTCTGAATTTCAGAAATTTAAAAAAATTTGCCAAATGGCTCAAAAATGCGGTTTGTCACCCATTTGTCACCCTAAATTCTAAGTGGATGACAAGACGGATGACAAAATCGGATGACAAGAATCATAAACCGCCGTTCAGGTTCGTCCTGAGCGGCGGCTTTTTCATTCGTTGAAGTAAAGTGTTTTTCCGTCGATTAACTCAAAGTCGTCAGATTTTTCAAACGCAAATCCTCCCGTGCAGACAAATCCCACGCCCGACACGGTGATGCCTTTGATGCTGTCAAGCTGTTCCTTTTCCTGACGGCATTCTTCAAGCGTCATAGGTCGGTCGAAGTATTTGCATTCGTAGAAATCATAATGCTCTCCACGCCTGATAACGCAGTCAAACTCGCCGTTGGTCTTGGTGGCAGGATCATCATACCAATAGCTGCCGAAATCGTCAATATCGGGGTATTTGCCCAGCATAGCGGCTCTGTGGAAGTATTGCAGTGCGATGCCTTCAAGTCGTCTGCTGACGAATTGCTCCAGTACAGCGTCAATATTTCGATTGAAGAACTGCTCCTCACCGATACGTGCGATCGTTCCTGCCTTGCCGAAAATGAACGTGAAATAGAACCGCATCAGATTATCCACGATCTCATAGAACTGCTTTTTCTTGTCGTTCCGGCGGTTGATGGGTTCGGTCTTCTGAATGGTCTCCATGTCGAGCAGAATTTTCAACTGCTTGTCGAGCAGACCTGTCTCGCTGCTTATAATTTTGTCCCGTATCTCGCTGTAACGCTTCTTGCCGTTGCCGAGAATTTCCAATATCCTCGCATCGAATGTCTTCTGTATCTCTTTGAGCATAACATTCTCGATGTGTGAACGCACCAGACCCGTTTCGGGCAGAAGCAGACGCTCGATGTTTTCCTGAATAGTCAGACCCGTATCAAGATTTTCCAGAACATAGGGGCTTCCGCCGAATACGGCATAGAAAGCGACCTTGTCACGAACGGAAAGATCGGGATAGAATTTCGCTGCATCAAGGTAGTCAAAGTCACGGATATGCTGTATCAGTGAGAACCTGCCGAACAGTGGGTTGCCCTCCTCCAGCAGTTCCTTCATTACGGTGATATACGAACCGCAAAGCACCAGCTTGACATTTTCGGGCAGCCTGTCGATGACCGCCTGCATATACGAATCGACTTCGTTTTTCTTTTTGGTCTGCTTGAGGTATGGGTATTCGTCAATGATGAGCAGTATTTTTTTATCAAGCGTTTTTAGGTAGTCCATCATCTCAAACAGAGAGCCGAAGCGGATATTCGGCAGTCCAAGCCCCTCCGAAACGCTCTGATAGATCAGCTCCATATTGCCCTCAAAGGTGCTTGTCACGCACATATGGTTGATGACAACACCCTCAAAGTGCTTTGCAGCTTCGCTCAAAAGCGTGGATTTTCCGACCCTGCGCTTGCCGTAGACCAGCACCGCCGTTTTGCGTTTCCATGAAGAAAGCTCGTTATTCAACTGTCTAAGTTCTTTTTCTCTGCCGATAAACATAGTATCACATCTTTTCTGAAAATGTTTTCTCTGAATAATTTTTCAGTATAATGATATTATACCACAGTGCTTTGCCGTTGTCAAGTTTCTGAATAAAAATTCAGTGAATATTTATTCAGAAAGTCGTACTGCTGATATTATGACCTGGTATTGATAGTATGCCACCGGGAAGCGATACTATCACTCACGTTATTATGCACCGGGGAAAGTGTCGGTATTGCTGCGCATTTCACAAGAATAGTTACAGATTTGACGCAGAGCTGGACTCCTGGTTTGCTGTGGTATATAATGTATCTACAATAAAACTTATGGAGGTCACAGCTATGTTGAAAATCTCAGAATTGGCAATGCCGAAGTCACGCAAGGTCACTACCATATGCAACGGCAGACGTGAGGTCTGGACGGACTATGAAGAAGCAAAAGCATATTTCCTGGAACTTATGATGTCTACCGACGGCGAGGAACATGACCGAGCAGAGTGCGTTTATATTCAGCTTATGCACGGACTTGACGAGTGCAGTGATGCTGACAAATAATCTAAGAGGGCGAGGTGTCAGTGACGGCAGCTCGCCCTCCTAAAATCACCTCAGACTATTTCGCTTTTCAATAATGCGATATCCTGACGGTTATCAATAGGCTTGATTCTTTCAAGTATTTTCTGTTCAACAGATTTAGACCAATAAATCTTCAGTCTTTTCTTAGCACGAGTAATTGCAGTATAGAATATGCTGTGAGTTATAAGTTCATCTATTTCATCGGTTATAACTATTTTAACAGAGTCATATTCCAAACCTTGTGCTTTATGGATTGAGACAGCATACGCTATTTGAAACGGAACCGTAGCCCTTGAAGTTTCGTCATCGTCCTCGTCAGTGCTTTTATTCTTAAAGACTTCAAACCGAATAATCGAGTTTCCCTCCTGATTCGTTCCTATGATGTTGAAGTTACGATTATCCATATTTAATTCTATAAGAGGTTTATCAAGTTCGACATCAAATTGAATCGACTCATTTGCCTGACCTTCATTTAAAACAGCGAAATCTACGATTTTAGCTTTCATATTATTATGAATAACAGGAACTTCGTCTTCATCACTGCTAAAAAACGAATCGGCAGCATCGTTGAATAGAATAGGATCACCGACTTTGTATCTTTGTATGCCACGATAAATCTCTTTACCGTTATTGTTTTCTTGCATGAAATGATTGATATTATTAATACCGTAAAGTCCTCCATAGTTTAAGCAAAGTATAATTTCATTTTTGGCTGCAGAAGTGAATATTGAAGTATCCAGTTCTGCCGAAAACTCACCTGCTTGTAATCTGTCGAAAACATCACTATCCTCATTATTACCCTGCATTTTTCTGACATTATCCCAGAGGTCTAATAATTGCTTACTTTCTGTTCTAAATGGTTTTTTTAATTCACATACTGATGTTGGAGGAATAAAGAATCTTACTGCATTAAACCAATTTCCAAATTCTATAGCCTCGATCTGGTATATATCTCCTACCAAAATTAAAAGCTTGTACTGAGCAAGTTCAAGAACCTTTCTCATACTTTTATTACTTACAGTACTACACTCATCTATTATGAGAATATCATAATCTCTTTTTACATCTTTAGCATACGGATTATTAAATTTGGTGATAGTCATAAAATTGCATTTTGATGATGCGCTCACTTTTCTTTTCAAATTGTTTACCGCTGGATTTGTGTGAGCTAAGTACAACCGCGAGTAGTCCTTGAAAAATGTTGAAATATAATTGATCAATGTCGTTTTTCCAGTTCCTGCTGCACCATAAATCAAAGCCACTTTCGATTTATCAAACAAATTGATTAAGGCATCTTTTTTCTCATCTGACAGATCGCTATTATCTTGAGTATCTATCCAATGCTTCGCTGTGTTAGCGTGATTAGGAATTCCATTAGTGGTCAGGCTTTTTACAGTTTGAATTATAGAAACCGTATCTTCTTTATAGCTTTCTATAAAAATAAAATCATTTTTTATGATAAGCTTTCGTGCTTGTTGAGTACGATTCTTATAAAGTCGGCTGTTATAAACATTTACAAGGCTTTCAACATCTTCAAAATCCAATATTTTATATTTCCCGTCATCACTCTTTTCTAATTTTGTGAAAAGAATACCTTTTTGTTCTGTATTATGCCTGATAAACCAAGCAATAATCTCATGTTCTCGTCCCGATATCTCAAAGCAATCAAATATATCAGAAATGCTCGGAACGTGTTTTCTAAGAGCAGAACAAAATGGCATATTATCAAAAGGTATACATTCATTTGCTAAATAAAGATCAGAAAGCAAAGAGTTTTGACCTATGTATTCCCAACAACCATTATAATAATCCCATTTCCATTGCTCCTTGTATTGTGCTTTTATTATCCTATTTGTCATATGAAATAATAGATACTTAAGGATATTAGCTCCTGGGCTTTGATTTCGTAAAAGCTCTCTGCAATAATCCAGAATATCAAAGAAAAATGTGGAACTTGAATTTGGAACGATTTTACCGCGTAAATTAGCAAAGGCTTCATCTGAAATATCAAGGAGCTCGGATAAATTGGCTCCGGTATCAGTTAAATATTGTGATAAATGCTTCTGTTCGGCTTTAGATAACTTAGGGGCATTCTTGTAAATCAGTTTTGCAAAATTATCGAATTCACAAGGACGAATATTCACTTCCCAATTGACAATAACTCGTATGGGCATGGTTTTTCCAAAAATTCCAATTGAATTATTGGCTATAGCAAATCTGACAGCGTAATAATCGGATAATTCAATGTCTGTAAACGCAATGATCCGATCTGTTTTGCTTGCTTTATCATTTGCCGGTATGAACGCAACTTCATAGTATATTTTCCCGTTTACAAAAAATGGCTTTATTGATTGGATATAAAACCGGTCGAATCGAAATCCTTCTCTTATAGGAGTATGGTATAATTCAATTTTCTCAGAAATCTTCTCATAGTATTCTTTATAACTATCATCTATTTCAATAGGAAACTTTTCAAGGTTATGGAGGACTTCCATAGAATAATTGTCCTGAAGATAATTCTTTATTCTCAGAAGATATTCATAATATTTGAGCATCAATCGATTAGCATTTTCTTCTGCTAAAGTTCTATGAGATACAGATACCTGCAAGAAACGATGAAAACGTGCAATATGCTTCAATTTCATCTGGCTTTTAACATACTTTACTGCTTTTTGAACATTTTCATGTGAATCTTCGATATCCTCTCCATTGGCATAAATCTTCAGCATAATATGTTCGACGAAATGGCGAAGATGCGAAAGAATGTCTTGAGATATTTCTCCAATTGTAGATTTTTCTATGCTATCAATATGACGGCAAATAACTCTGTCACTGTTCATTATCTGCTCGTCTATGCGTAAAGGTGCATCCATTATATTTTTCTCCTCTCTGTTACAGATTTACATTTTATCCTATAAGAGCCGTTAGGAGCTTAACTCACATACGGCTCTTAAATCTTATGAGTCTTTCCTCAACGACTTATACAACTCTTTTGCCATAATATCCTGCACTTTCTGATAAAACTCAGGATCGTTGAACAGCTTCTGGAATGATTCGTTGTTATCAAGAAAACACTGTGTAACGATCTCCTTGAATTTCTCCGGGAACAGAGAATTGACGAACATTTCTGTGCTGTTATCGCTGGCGTATTTCTTGAACTTTTTAACGTCTTTATCGTCCATGAACATACGGTAGATACCTTCGATAATAACCCTGTCTGCATCGGTGAACTGACCGTCAAATCGTTCGTTGACCTTATCTATGATACTCTGTAAAGTGTCCTTTTTCTTGTTAGGCTTCTTGGGAGCAGTTGCTCCACCGGGAACCCATACAACTTTCTTTTCATCGAGTATGATCGCTCCGGTATGTGTTTCTTTAAGGTTAGCATATTCCAGTCTGACTTTGTCATCTATATCAACGATATCCTTTCCTGATTTCGGAAGCAGTCTCAGAAGATTGGACGTATACAGATATTCAGCAAAAAGGTCTTTGTCGTGCAGTCTGACGATCTGGGTTATATATGCACAAGTCCTTGTAAACTTGCGGAGATAGTCACGGACTGCATACTGATTGTCCTCGGAAAGATCTCTGTATCTGTCAATCACAGGACGGAACATTCCTGCGAGCTTGCCGAGTGCTGCTGCATTCTGCCCTTTTCCAGTCTGTTTTGACATAAAGTCGTTGAATTTCTCGACATCATCATAATTGAACAGCATATACTCGTTCAGCTTGTTTCTGAGGTCATACACCACATTCAGGTCTGTTGCGCCTTCCATAGAAGACTCCTCATAGAACGGCTGAAATGCTTTTTTGATGTCTTCCTCGGTATTTTCAAAGTCAAGGACAAAGGTGCTTGCCTTTCCGAAGCAAGTACGGTTCAGACGGGAAAGCGTTTGCACGGCTGCTACACTTTTCAGCTTTTTATCCACATACATGGAATGAAGCAGCGGTTCATCAAATCCTGTCTGATACTTATTGGCTACAACAAGGATATTGTACTGACTGCTGTGGAACACCTTTCTGAATTTCTTGTCAGTCGTGATGTATTTTCCGTTTTCGTCAAGGTTCATAGAAGCTTCGGTAAACGGCTTTTCCATGGGCATTTCTTCCAGCGTGATCTCGCCTGAAAATGCGATCATAACATCACAGCCTGCGGATTCCTGCGGGTGATCTTTCAGGTACTGCTTGATTGCAAGATAGTAGCGTACCGCATTGGCTCTGCTGTCGGCAACGACCATTGCTTTGCCCTTGCCGCCGATCTGGAATCTGCCGTTTGCAAGGAAATTCGCCATTAGCATTTCCGTTTTCTGTGTGATCGTATAGCCGTGCTTCTTATAATACTTGAACAGCGCTTTCGATGCCGCCCCCTCTATCAGTTCGGGATTGTCCTCGGAAACTTTGACAAGCTTAAATGCTTCACGGATCGTGGTATAGTCCTGCAAAACATCAAGAATAAATCCTTCCTCTATTGCCTGTTTCATGGAGTATACATGGAACGGCATTTTTGTTGGTGTACCGTCAGCACTGATATACTCAGTGCCGAAAACCTCTATCGTCGGACCTTTCGGTGTTGCGGTAAATGCGAAGAAAGACTGGTTTGCGTGTCTGCCCTGACCGATTACGCTATTAATAAATTCATCAGTGAGGTCAACATCTTCCACATCAATCTCCTGTTCCTCTGCGTATTCCTTTACAGCTACACCAATGTCGATATGCCCCCATACCCGATTTGATAGA
>NZ_FR894808.1:0-677 GCF_000434255.1 Ruminococcus sp. CAG:379
ACAATCTCTGTGCAGTGTTGCTTTATGTATGTTTTGCACTACACAGTACAAAATTGCATTTTTCAGGGCGCTGTGGTATAATGCAAAAGTGAGAGTGAGCGTTCGGCTTGCTTGTGTCATATAGATGCAGGAGGAATCATATGAATGATCCTATTCCAACACACTTAAAAACGATTTTTCGAGTGAACGAACATGAAACAAACGCAACCAATTTGAGTGGAAGTATTGTCTGTGATTGCGGCTGCGAATATTTTACAATCTTGCACAATGAAAACCGCCAATATGATCCATCAATGAGTTATAGTGAACAAGATGGTCTAAAGGTTGTAGCTATATGTAATAACTGCCGTAAGAAACACCTGATATTTGATGAAGCAACACAAGGATACAATGGACTGGTATGCGGTGACTTGAAAACAGCACTGGACAGTGACCTTACAGATTATATTTGCCATAAGTGCGGTTCAACTATTTTTTCAATTTCTCTTAATATTGAAATAGAAGATAAGGAACAATTCATTGAAGAATGTGTGAATGAATATCCTGATAAGTTTTCTCCAGATGATTATGTTGACGCTTTTGACTGGATAGCCATAAATGTTTGTTGTAAAAAATGTTCCAAGGAGGTTGAATGGATTAGTTTGGAGCTTTCCTAAGACAACACCGCACAATCTCTG
>NZ_FR894809.1:0-1675 GCF_000434255.1 Ruminococcus sp. CAG:379
ACAGTGGCTCCTACTTCCAGCACAACAGAGGAAGGTAGCCAGACCACAGTGGCTGAGAACACTGTAAAGTATGAGATTCCCACTGTAGTAGCTAAGCCCGGCGAGACTGTTGAAATCCCGGTTAAGGTTTATACAGGATCTCCTGTCAACGGCATCAGCCTGAGCCTGGTTGCTGACAAGACACTGACCTATGATTCCTTCGCAGCAGGCGTTGCATACACTGGCGAGCCGGTTTGGAACGCAGCTTCCATGGCTTACAGCTGGAATTCCGAGACGGATCAGACAGCAGCAGATGCAGTTCTGTTTACTGTAAAGTACACAGTTCCGACTGACGCAGCAATTGGCGTATACCCCATCACATTCAACGCTGCAAACTGCGAGACAGTAAATGCAAACGGTGATATTCTGACAGCTGAGTATGTAGACGGTGCAGTTGTTGTAGAAGGCACAACCGCTACAATCGACGGTTACACCTTTGATAAGGAGGCTGCTCTGATCGGCGATATGTTCTGGTCCGAGGATCCCACTTCTTTCGACACAAGCGACCTGAATGTTCAGATTACTGTTTCCATGAAGTCCGTTGCAGTTGTAGACGGCAAGGTTGAGGAAGTTTCTGAGACTGAGACTCTCCCGATCGGCAATCTGTTTGCTCTGACTGCAAATAGTGCATCTGAGCTGGAATACACCGAGGCTGGCGAGTACACCATCGGCATTCTGGTTGATGAAACTGCAGTTGCAGAAGCTGTTAAGAATCTGGTTGAGACTGAAGTAACCTGGACCGATCTGCATAAGTCTGCTGTTGCAGGCGAGTTCACTGTTCTGGTTGGTCTGAGAGGCGATGTAAACCTGGATGGTAAGGTAGACGTTGCAGACGCTGTACAGATCCTGCAGTACTCCGCAGCAGCAATCCTGGAAGAAGCAGGCGGTCAGCCTGAGATTCCTTCTGCTGAGATCATTGAGCCGGATTCCCTGGCAAAGTTCTGCGCGGACGTTGACTGCTATAAGGATGCAGAGCATGCAAAGATCAACACTGCTGATGCAGTATGCATCCTGAATTATTCCGCTGCATTCCTGGCGAATGGATCTGCATCTTGGTATGAAGTTCCTGGTGCAAACCAGTATGTTGCATACGCACAGACTGACGATGAATAAGCTGAAAGATTCAATCTGTTGTTTTTACATGCGGGCGTTGCCCGCATGTATAACATAAAACATTTGAAAGGAAAAGAAGAAAATGAAGAAGACATTTATGAGAACGGTTGGCGTTCTGTCTACAGCTGCTATGCTGGCAGTAGGCGCTATGAGCATCACTGCAAGCGCTGATGGCGCTGCAAAGCTTTCCATGGATCAGAAGTATGCTGAACCCGGCGAGACTGTTGAAATCGCCCTGAACCTGGAGAACTTCGACGCTTCTTGGACTGGTCTGGAATTCCTGGTTAACTATGATCCGAAGCTGGAAGTTGCTCTGGATGGCGCTGGTGATATCGATTACAGCTACGGCGATGCTATTGGCGCTATGGGCAAGAAGATCTCCGTTGGTGGTGCAATTTCCAAGGAACTGACTGCTGATGGCCTGAAGGGCTTTGCTTTTGCTTGGGGTACTGCAACTGCAATCTCCGGCAACGGCCAGCTGGGCGTTTTCAAGTTCACAGTTCCGGCTGATGCACAGCCTGGC
>NZ_FR894810.1:0-1087 GCF_000434255.1 Ruminococcus sp. CAG:379
CAGCCGATGCAAAAGCATCGGCTGTTTTGCGTATCGTCAAAACGATCTTACTTCATTGCCTCTTCTACAGCAACTGCGCAAGCAACGGTAGCGCCAACCATCGGGTTGTTACCCATGCAAAATCAAAAAAATCTGCCGTTACCACGAATGACTTGTAATGACGAGAAAAGCCCGTAACTACGTCGTTATAACGCATTGCCGAAAACTTTTCAAAATTTATTTCGACGGCGTTTTACTCACAAAAATTCATTTTTGGGTGACAAATGGGTGACAAAAATGCTTGACTTTTTCGGGGGTGGCGCGCTATAATATATGAGGGTGATCTTATGGCAGATATTAATGCTCGCAAGCGTGGAAAGAAATGGGAATACTACTTTGAGATAGCGAAGATGGACGGCAAGAGAAAGCGTATCAGCAAGGGCGGTTTCAACACAAAGGCTGAAGCGGTCAGCGAGGGTGTCAAGGCTATGCACGAATACCAGACCGCAGGCACAGTGAACACGCCTTCCGAACTTTCCATGCACGACTACCTCAACTACTGGATCGAGATGTACTGTATCCCGAATCTGAAACCAACGACTGTTGCAAACTATAAAAAGTATATCAGTCTTCACATATCTCCGAAGATCGGCAAGTACCGTCTTGCTTCGATCACAGCGGAACAGCTCCAAAAGCTGATAAACGATATGGTGGCTAACGGATACAGCAAGAATACGGTCATAGGCATCAAGGGCGTGCTGTCAAACAGCCTGAACTATGCGGTACAGCCGCTTCACTATCTGAAAACCTCGCCTATGGCGTATGTGAAGATCCCAAAAGGCTCACGCACCAACTACCGTTCGTCGCAGTATAAGCGTGAGGTCATCGAAAAGGACATTATCGACGAGATATTCAAGCGTTTTCCGAAAGGCAGTTCTACCTACCTTCCGTTGATGTTTGCTTATCACTGCGGTATGCGTCTCGGTGAAGCCTTTGCGATCACATGGGATAATGTGAACTTCGCTGACAGGACGGTCACGATCAATAAACAGCTTCAATGGGATTTAGAGAAGAAGTTCTGGTATCTGCCCCCTTCCCGGTAAAATAG
>NZ_FR894811.1:0-860 GCF_000434255.1 Ruminococcus sp. CAG:379
ATGCTGCACAAAACGCAAAGGGATAAAATTTATTTCATGAATCGTGGGAATGGTTTAGCCTGTTCGTTTCCCACAAGAGAGGGGTGGGTTGTGGAAAAGAGAGTACGGTTGTCGCTCGCACACCGGTAGATGGGTCATGCGTGACCGCTCTGGTTAAACAAATAGAACAACACACATCTCCCCAAGACATTGGTAGAACGGTACTGCGTAGAAGCAGCACGCAGACCATAAGGAAACGCAGAAAAAGCAAGCAAAGCAGGGGACGGCGGGCGGGTCAAGTTTCCCCATGCAGACCGGTCTGCACCGTGGGCTGCTCCAGGGTATAGATACTTCCTGCCACGATGATGCCGCCGCATAGCAGCAGCTCCGCCCGGACGGGCACATCTCCACCGTAATTTTCCACCTGATAGGTGCAGCGCAGCGCCGCCTCCCCCTTGTGCCGGGACAGGGGGAAGCCCTGCTTTTCCTGTAATTGGCTGTAGGCTTCGTAGACGGTGTTGAACTGCCGGGGGATGGTTACCGTGTCCTCCTGCAACAGGGTCACCTGCCAGCCGCAGAGGTTCAGGTAGTACTCCCGGCTGTAGGCGTCCGGGTACAGCACCACGTTGTCGGTGGTGTCCGGAGTGTGCAGCAGCAGTAGCATGCCGGCAGTGCCAAGCAGGGCTGCACCTGCCAGGATGCGGAGAATATGGCGTTTTGTCATAGGTACCTCCTGTTTTGCTTTGTGGATTGGGTTTTTGTGACCAGTTTCTTTTGTTCGTTTCTTTATGCTCTGTGTGTTGTTTTTACGCTTTGCCGCTTTACCTTTGGTGACCGTTTTCTTTTTGCGTTTCTTTATGCTCTGCGTGCTTGGCATACGC
>NZ_FR894812.1:0-48735 GCF_000434255.1 Ruminococcus sp. CAG:379
CGCTGACAGTATGAAGTACGACAAAAAGAGAAAGGTTGCGTAACCAAGGCGGTTACGCAACCTCATCTTAAAATGTTAAATACTTCTTTATCGGCGCTCCTCTAATGAGCGCCGCTTTTGCGTATTCCAATCAAAGAGTCGTGATAGAAAGGCTTGTTTCCGGCTCCGGGGAAATGCCGTTGTCTGCATACAGCTCATAGGTGCAGCCGGGGTAGCCCAGCAACTGCAAAGCAGAATGATCGATGCAGTCAGTGTTCTGGGCAGGTCTTCCAAATGGAATTGCCTTTTGCCGACGGATAAAGAACACCAGTTCCTCCAGGGCAATGTCTACATAATGATGCCCCTTTGGCAGGATTTCCGTATGGATCTGATCCCAGGTCTGCATTCTCACCAGCATCATCTCCTCCGGCAGGTATACATACCGCCCCCTTGCATTCTGCTTGTATACGGGGGCAATCATCAGTTCATCGCCGATCAGCAGCTGATCCTCCGTCTCCTTTGCCATGTGATCCGCCGGGAAGTCAAACCCCAGCGGCTTGAACATCATATCATCCCTTAAGGCGGCTTTCAGAAATTCACTGTACAGATAGGGGATCAGGCAGTAGCGGATCTTGACCATTTCCCCTGCAGCATGCAGGGTATCAAATCGGTATAGTTCCTGCATGCGGGTACCGTTGGCAGAGTGATTCCGGAACAGGGGAGTAAACAGGGCATATTGTAGCCAACGGAGCATCAGATCCTCCGTTGTATCGCTGCCAAAGCCACCTGTGTCCGATCCGGTAAACAGGAATCCAGCCATATTGAGTCCGGGCAGCTGCTGCATGGACTGGAGAATGTGGGACCACCAGGACTTGTTATCCCCCTGCCAGATGCCCCCGTATCGGTGTGCGCCGATGTAGGAGGAACGGGAGAAGAACAGGGTTCGCTTGTCCGGGCAGATCTCCCGGAGTGCCTCATATGCGGAACGGGTCATATTCATGCCATAGAGATTGTGCACATCGCTGTGTTTGACCAGCTTGCCTCCTACGTTGTGATAGAATTTGTCGTAGTCTCCCTTGTTGCCGTTGAGCCCTGCTACCATGCCGGTAAAGGCGAAGTATTCGTCAATTCCCATATTGCCGGCAGTCAGCCTCTGAATCTCGCTGCAGGTTTCCGCAAGCCGATCCTCCGTGTAGAAAATTGCCGGTTCGTTCATATCGTTCCAGAAGCCCTCAATGCCCAGGTCAGTCAGGACTGCATACTTTTTTCCGAACCATTCCCGTGCTTCCGGCTGCAAAAAATCCGGAAAATGCACACGCCCGGGCCATACCGCCCCGACGAAATCCTTACCCTCCGCGTTCTTGCAGAAGTAATTGTGAGCCACCCCTTCCTGGTATACATCGTAGCCTGTTTCGATCTTCACGCCTGCATCAATGATGGGTACCAGCCGGATGCCCTGTGTCCGCATATCCTGTACCAGCTTTCCCAGATCCGGGAAACGCTCCTGATCTACAGTGAAATCCTTATACCGCTCCATGTAGTCAATGTCTAGGTAAATGCTGTCAAGTGGAATGCCGGCAGCCTGATACTGCTGCGCCACCTGCCGCACGTCCTGCTCATTTTGATAACCCCAGCGGCTCTGACCGTAGCCAAATGCCCAGAGGGGCGGAATGTAGCTTCTGCCAATGAGCTGTCGGAACTGCTTGACAATGTGTTTTTCGTCCTGACCGGTGATGATGTAAACTGTCAGGTCATTTTTTTCTGCCCGGATCTGCATCCGATTGCCGTGGGTATAGCCGATGTCGAATTCCATTCTGCCCGGATTGTCGAAGAATGCGCCGAAGGTCTGCCTGCCGCTGATGAGAATGAAATTGTGCGCACCGTACAGAGAGCGGGTGTCCTCCTGGTGGTTGGGGTTGTCGGAATTCCAGCTTACATACTGCCAGCCCCGCTTGTTGATGCCCCGGATCTGCTCACCCAGACCATACACAACGTCCTCGTTCTGTAGGGGATAGGTGAAGGTGCCTTTGCTGTCGGTTTCAAAAAAGGGCAGTTGTTCAGTGGATGGGGGAATGTCCGTTACCACTGCGTTGGTGGGAAAGGGTGTTCCGTATAAATACTTCCGGATCATAAAATTGCTCCTCTCAAGGGTTGCGGATTTGCTTTCTGTATGATATAATACGATAAAAGAACGGAAAAAGCTATTGATATTCTACCGTATTCTGATACGATCCTATTTTGAGGTGATTGCATGCAGCATCCGGATACCAGGGAAAACCGGATTCATTCTTCCAGCGCCAAGCCCTTCAGCTATTATGAATGTGTGATCCCGGATTACTTCAACTGTGTGCCCATGCATTGGCACCGGGAGTTTGAGCTGAATTATATCCGGGAGGGGGCGGCAGAGTTTATTTGCGGGGAGGAGAAATTTACTTCTGCCAAGGGAGATATCATTCTGACACAGCCCAATGTGCTGCATTCGATTTATCCTTGTCCTGGCACCCGGCAGGTATACGATACCCTGGTGTTCAGCCCGGCATTGTTGGGCGGATCGGATGCAGACCGGTACAACAGCGCTTGCATCCAGCCTCTGGTGACCGGCAGTATGCGGATACCCACCCGGATTACATTGCCCCACCCTTATTATAACGCTCTGCAAAGCATGACCGAGCAGATCTTTTCCTGTGCCAGAGGGGATACACCCCAGTTGGATATGCTGCTGCGCAGTGAGATGCTTCGTTTGTTCTGGCTGTTGGAAACGGAGGCGGAGAGTCCGCCCCATGCGGGTGTTTCCGGTGAGAATATTCGCCCGGCTCTGGAATACATAGCAGCACATTTCAGAGAACCGATCACCATTGCGCAGCTTGCTGCATCGGTGCATTTGAGTGAAAGCTATTTTATGAACCAATTCCGCAGACAGGTGGGGCTGAGTGCGGTGGAGTATATGACGCATTTCCGGATCGATATGGCATGCAAGGCATTGAAGCAGACCAAATGTAGTGTTCTGGAAATCGCACTGGACTGTGGGTTTCGGAATCTCTCTAATTTTAACCGGCATTTTCGGAGCATTGCGGGCTGTTCTCCAACAGAATACAGAAAAAAGAATGGGTGCGCAGCATCCATGGAGGCTGTGCAGGATGAATGTAAAAATTACTGTATGTAATTTGTGCTGAAGCTATTGCATTTTAAAAAAGGTATGGTATAATTAGATCATAATCCAATCAAGAAGAAAGCGGTGTTGAAAATAGCAAGAAGGTATGATAAAGAGGACGCCAAGAGAAGGATTCTTTCCGTATGCGTCCGTCTGTTTATTGAAAAAGGGTACAGCCGAACCACCAATGCGGAGATTCTCCGACTGGCTGATGTAACCAACGGCACATTCTACAATATTTTTCACTCCAAGGACGGCATTCTGCTGGAGCTGACAGAATTTATGTTCTCCAACCAGTTCGGTATTGCCAATCAGCTGGCAGGTGAGCATGCAGACCCTGTTTTGCTGTATGCCCTGGAAACCTCTATCCAGATCACTCTGACAGAGTTGAATGAAAATCTCCGGGAGATCTATACGGAAGCCTATACGGATCCGCAGGTGTCTGAGTATATTTACCGGAAAACTGCGGTGGAACTGTATCGGATCTTCGGGAGCTATCTGCCTCAGTGCAGGGAAGCGGATTTCTTTGAGCTGGAGATCGGAACGGCTGGGATCATGCGGGCATACATGACCAAGCAGTGCGACTGCTACTTTACGCTGAAACGCAAATTAAAGCGGTTTCTGACCATGAGTCTGGGCGCTTACAATGTGCCGAAGGAAAAGCAGGAAGAAGTGATCGCACAGGTTTTGCAGATGGATATCATTGCAACAGCAAATGCAGTGATGCAGCGCCTGTTCACCGCACTGGAAATGAAATATGACTTTGTATTGGCTGAGCAACAGTAGGCGCAGTGTGGAATACTGATGCCAATGGCTGACTAGCCTTGCTGAGGCTTTTGCTGTGTTCCAGCGGTGTTGTGCCATTGGTAATGGAAGTGATGACGATCAGAGGTCTTACGCCGGTTTGTGTTTGACTATAACAAGAAAACCCCTTAAGAGGCTTTTCACGCTCTTAAGGGGTTATTTCAATCGTATTATCTGTTTAACAGGTGGATTGGATTAGCATCGCATAATTCGTAGACCGGATGCATAATTTATTCGATGGAAGGCTCCAGAACAGCGTAGTTTCCGTCATCACGGCGGTAAACCACATTCACTGCGCCGGTTGCACCATTGCAGAACATGAAGAACGCATGCCCCAGCATGTTCATCTGCAGGATGGCTTCGTCCACGCTCATAGGACGCATCTTAAAGGTCTTGTGCTTGATGATCTCGTAGGAAGCCTGCTCTTCCACCGCATCCATGGGCAGATCCCGGAATGCGCCTTCCTTGATGCGCTTGCCCAGCTTGCTCTTATTTTTGCAGATCTGGCGAATAATCTTGTCAATCGCCGCATCCAGTGCATCGTTTTTATCCAATGCAGTCTGCTCTGCACGATAGATCATGCTGCCTGCCTTTACAGTCAACTCCAGTACGATCAGATTCTTCTGCTCGGACAGGGTGATCTTTGCGTCTGTGTCACCTTCAAAAAAGCGATCCAGTTTAGCGGAGAGCTTCCCTTCTGCATATGTGGAAAAGCTCTGGGCGATCTGCATTTTCTTTGCTGTTACGATAAGTTTCAATTGTCATTCCTCCTCTGGAATGCCGCTGTACGGAACAGCCAGCCTTCCTTTTGATGTATATAGTATAGCATATAGTGATAAAAAAATCAAGCCGTTAAGCGAATTTTCTTGCAGTTTTCACAAAAGAGACGATCAGTTCAGAACCGGCATGCGGCTGATCACCTGAATGCCCCCTGTGGTCATTTGTGCCACAAGCATATCGCACTGGGCCTCCGTCAGTTCTGTAGGCGTGAGAAATGCGATGTTTTCCCCGTCCTTCAGCCGGGCAAGGGACAACTGTGCATCCACGGCGATTTTCTGGGAGGCGTAAAAGTCGTACAGCTTCCGGAACATCTGCTGGGGATCACACTTGCTCACCTTCAGATACATTCTGGAAGTGCGTTCTGCGAGGGGAGCCAGGAAGCTGTTGTCATCGGAGGGTTCCCAGGCCTGTGAGAATACGGTGCGTGCATGCTTGACGGCATCGATCACATCGCCCAGTACTGCACTGGCAGTGGGGAATTTGCCTGCGCCTCTGCCGTAGAACATGGTTTTGTCAATGGCGTCCCCGTATACCATGATTGCGTTGAACACGTCATCCACACGGGAGATCAGATTGTCATAGGACACGAACATGGGCATAACCGCCGGCAGGATCCTGCCATCTGCCTGCCGCTGTACGCTGGCGATCAGCTTGACAGCGCCACCCAGATGCCCGGCAAGCTCCACATCCTCCAGTGCAATGTCGGCAATGCCCTTGGTGTAAACATCCTTGGGGTAAACGTGCTTGCCGAACACCAGGGAGGAGATGATGCAGATCTTTCTGCATGCGTCCAGACCTTCCACATCTGCGGTGGGATCCTTTTCTGCATAGCCCAGCTTCTGTGCCAGAGCCAGCGCATCGGCAAACTGCATCTTGTCCCGGATCATTTTGGTGAGAATGAAGTTGGTAGTACCGTTGAGGATGCCGGCAACACCGCTGATATCATTGGCGGCCAGGCACTTATGCAGGGGACGAATGATAGGGATGGCGCCGCCAACGCTTGCTTCAAAGAAGAAGTTGCAGTTCTTTTCCGCAGCCAGTGCCAGCAGCTCTGCACCCTTCTGGGCAACCAGCTCCTTATTGGAGGTGGAAACGCTCTTGCCCCGTTCCAGGCATGCTTTGACATAGGTGAAGGCAGGCTCTACGCCTCCCATGCACTCTGCAATCGCAGTGACCTCCGAATCCTCCAGGATCGGGTCAATGCTTGCCACGATCTTGTCCTTATAGGGGCTTGCAGGAAACTGGCGGATATCCAGAATGTACTTGACATCCATTTCCTGTCCTGCTTTTTCTTCAATGTGGGCTTTGTTTTTGTAAAACAGCT
This sequence comes from Ruminococcus sp. CAG:379, assembly GCF_000434255.1. Classification (NCBI taxonomy): domain Bacteria; kingdom Bacillati; phylum Bacillota; class Clostridia; order Eubacteriales; family Oscillospiraceae; genus Ruminococcus; species Ruminococcus sp. CAG:379. The sequence continues at coordinate 6,039 of NZ_FR894812.1, forward strand.
CCACTACGCCGGAACCGACCACGCCGAATCCCAATACTGCAAACTTCGCCATAGCTTTTATGTGACTGCCCGTTCGGGCAATCTCTCCTTCCATATCATTGAATTGCTCTTTATTCTCCGGACAAGAGCTTGACATCCACCACGCCCTTGAGCTGTGCAATGCGGGTACGGAGCTGCAATGCGCCCTCGTTGCCGCCGCTGAGCCGCAGGGAAATGGTAACTGCTGCAACCCCGTCCATGGGGATGTTCTGGTTGACCGTCAGGATGTTTGCTTCACAGGCGTGCAGAGTCACCAGCACACTGGAGAGAATGCCCGGCTCGTCCCGCAGAAGCGCTGACAGAGTCAAAATCCGTTTGGTCATCTTGTCATCGTAGGAGAATACACTGTCCCGGTACTTGTAGTAGGCGCTGCGGGAGATGCCGATGCGCTTGCATGCAGAGGCAGAGCTTTTTTCCTCCCGGCTTGCCAGCAGCTTCTTGACAGCAAGTACTTTCAGAATGACCTCCGGCAAAACGGAGGAATCCACTACGATCAGCCGTCTTTGTTCGTTCATCCTACTCTCCTTTTGCGTCTGATACATTCCGCGACAGAAAAACACATGTCACTCCATAGAAAACTATATCATATTTTCAAGTGGTTTGTCAATAGGAATCCAACGGCTTTTGCCGGATTCTGTGCATATAAATGTGATATAGCCCAATGCATTTGTCAGAATTGACACATGAGAAAAGAATATGGGGAAAGAATTCTGTCAAAGAAACAAAATCCAGAATGCATCTTGACATTCCGGCACAGTTGCTGTATAATGGCAACAGAAGATTTGAAACAATGGCGTTTCGATTCTGACCGTTATGCAGGATCCAGTATCGGTCAGTGTCGGAGCGCTGTTTTTATTTTAAGGAGGAATTCATATGTCAGAGCAAGCAAAGCATCCGTCCGTTTCCGAGTATTTTGGCTGTAACGTATTCAATGATACGGTGATGCGGGAAAGACTGCCGAAGGATATCTACAAATCCGTGATGAAAACCAAGCAGTTCGGCATTGCACTGGAAAGCGATGTAGCAGATGTGGTGGCAAATGCCATGAAGGACTGGGCAGTGGAAAAGGGTGCAACCCACTACACCCACTGGTTCCAGCCTATGACCGGTATCACCGCTGAAAAGCATGACGCTTTCATCACCCCCGCCGGCGACGGCAAGGTGATTCTGGACTTCTCCGGCAAGGAGCTCATTAAGGGTGAGCCGGATGCTTCTTCCTTCCCCTCCGGCGGTCTGCGTGCCACATTTGAGGCAAGAGGCTACACCGCCTGGGATCCTACCTCCAATGCGTTTATCAAGGACAATACCCTGTGCATCCCCACAGCGTTCTGTTCCTACACCGGTCAGATTCTGGACAAGAAGACACCGCTGCTGCGTTCTATGGAAGTAGTCAACGAACAGGCTTTGCGTATCCTGCGTTTGTTCGGCAACACCACTGCTACCCGGGTTTCCACCACGGTTGGCCCGGAGCAGGAATACTTCCTGGTAGACAAGAAGACCTACGATCAGCGTGAGGATCTGATCCTCACCGGCAGAACTCTGTTCGGTGCAATGTCTCCGAAGGGTCAGGAGATGGAGGATCATTACTTCGGCAACATCAAGCAGAGAGTATCCGACTTTATGAAGGATCTGGACTGCGAGTTGTGGAAGCTGGGCATCTATGCCAAGACCAAGCACAACGAGGTCGCTCCGGCACAGCACGAGCTTGCCCCCATCTTCACCACCTCTAACATTGCGGCGGATCACAACCAGCTGACTATGGAGATGATGAAGAAGATCGCCTTGAAGCATGGTCTGGTTTGCCTGCTCCACGAAAAGCCCTTCGCAGGGGTCAACGGCTCCGGCAAGCACAATAACTGGTCCATTTCCTCCAACGATGGTCAGAACCTGCTGGATCCCGGTGATACACCCCTGCACAATATGCAGTTCCTGACCTTCCTGTGTGCCATCATCAAGGGTGTACATGAGTATGCGCCTCTGCTCCGTCTGTCTGCAGCTTCCGCCGGCAATGATCACCGGCTGGGTGCAAATGAAGCACCGCCGGCTGTAGTTTCCATTTTCATCGGCGATGATCTGCAGAGAGTACTGGATGCACTGGAGAACGGTACCAACATCAAGACCGATCAGGATCTGGAGTTTGTTATCGGCGTAGACGCTCTGCCCAACTTCCGGAAGGATGCTACTGACCGGAACCGTACTTCTCCCTTTGCCTTCACCGGTAACAAATTCGAGTTCAGAATGCTGGGTTCTGCGGATTCTATTTCTTGTACCAACACCATCATGAACACCATTGTTGCACAGGAGCTGTGTGAATTTGCTGATAAGCTGGAACAGGCAGAGGACTTTGACAAGGCGCTGAAGGAACTGCTGATCCAGACCATTAAGGAGCACAAGGCTATCATTTTCAACGGCAACGGCTATTCGGATGAGTGGCTGGAGGAAGCTGCCCGGAGGGGACTGCCGAATCTGGTATCCACTGTGGACGCTCTGCCGCATTATATGGATCCGCAGAACATTGCAATGTTTGAGAAGTTCCATGTATACACCAAGGAGGAGATCGCTTCCCGTACCGATATTCTGCTGGAAAATTACAGCAAGGTCATCAACATCGAAGCCATGACCATGTTGGATATGACCAAGAAGAAGCTGCTGCCTGCTGCAATGGAATACGGCAAGAAGATCTGCGATACCGCCATCGCAAAGAAGCAGTTGGGTCTGGATGCTTCTGCGGAAACCAAGCTTGCAGCGGATCTGGACAGCAACACTGCCAAGATGTACGAGGCAATGCAGGCTCTGGAGAGCAAGGTCAACGCAGCCAAGGAGATCGGCGATGTGCTGGAGTGTGCAAAGGCATACCGCAGCCAGGTATTCTCCGCGATGAGCGACCTGCGTACTTATGCGGATCAGTTGGAAATGCTGGTTTCCGCAGAGGATTGGCCGCTGCCTCCATACTCTGATCTGCTGTTCAACGTATAAGATTTCCAATACTTCCATACAAAAATGCGCTGCCGGAATTCTGACAGCGCATTTCTTTTATGCATGTTCGATTGGCTTTATTGGGGTTCCTCCTCCAGCAATGCGGAAGCGTCCTGGGGCTCCAGTTGTTCGATGCTGCGGAGCTTCCGGTTGATGGCACGTGTCCGGACGCCTACCAGCTTGTCCAGGTCAGTGGAAACCTGCTGCATATGCTTTTGGGTGGCAGCCAGAATATCCTCGAACCGGAGGAACTCCGTCTTGACAGCGCCCAGTACCTGCCAGACCTCATTGCTGCGCTTCTGGATAGCAAGGGTATGGAAGCCCATTTGCAGCGCATTCAGCAGAGCCGCCATGGTGCTTGGCCCAGCCAGATTGATCTGATACTGCTGCTGTAGGATCTCCACCATTCCAAGGCTGACTGCCTCGGCATACAATCCTTCAAAGGGAACAAACAGTATGCCGAAGGAGGTGGTGTAGGGCGGCTCCACATACTTATCCCGGATGTCCTTTGCGGACTGCTTGAGCCGGCTTACCAGTACCTCTCGTGCGACCTTGACTGCCGCCGGATCCCCATGCTCGTAGGCGTCCTGGAGCTGAGCATAGGCTTCCCCGTGAAATTTGGAATCGATGGGCAGATACACCGGTTCTGCACCCTCTCCCGGAAGGCGCACGGCAAATTCCACCCGGTTTTTGCTGCCGGGAATGGTTGCGATGTCCGTTTCATACTGCTCCGGCGCCAGCAGCTCCGACAGCAGCGCCCCCAGCTGGTATTCCCCCAGAATGCCCCTGGTCTTGACGTTGGACAGTACCTTTTTCAGGTCTCCTACGCCGGCGGCAAGGGTCTGCATTTCCCCAAGTCCCTTGTATACTTCCTCCAGCCGGGTGCTGACCAGCTGAAAGGACTGCGCCATTTTTTCGTCCAGGGTCTTTTGCAGTTTTTCGTCCACCGTTGACCGGATCTGATCCAGTTGGCGGCTGTTGGTTTCCTGCATATCCGTCATGTGCCGGGACAGAGTGCTGCGCATGCCCTCCAGCTTCTGTTCGCTGGAAAGCTCAAAGGTCTGGAGCCGTTTTTCCAGCTGGGACAGCTGTGCATTGAGTTCCTCCCGCAGTACCTGCTGCCGGGTGCCGATGCTCCGATCCATCAGCTTGAGCTGCTGCTCCTGCGCCTCTCTGCCCAGCTTTTCCGCCGTCAGCAGCCCATCGCCCATGGTGCGGATGTTCTGGTGCATGCCGCTGCTCCATTCCTGCTGCATGAGTCGTTCCTGTTCCAGCAGGGCGTCTTTTGCTTGTGATAGTTGCTGCTCCATGGCGTTGATGAGATCCCGGCTGCGGCGGAATATGAGAATCAGCAGCAGGATGACGGCAAGGATCAGCAGAATCAGAATTGCATATTGCATAGTTTATTTTCTCCTTTTTTACTCATTATACCATGCTGTGCAGGATTGTCAACCATCACAAAAAATGTGTAGAATGGATGAAAAAATGCTTGCAATTAATGCTGAAATCGTGTATAATGTTTTTATGTGCTATTTTATTTATGATAGGAGCGTATACATATGAAAACTTGGATGATGCTGGCAAATGCCGCCCCGCTTTTCATGTCGGAAATGAACGGCAACGAGAAAATTCCCTTTACGGGTATTATTGCTGTCACACTGACCGGCTTTGCGGTGGTATTCCTTGGGCTGATCATTCTGATCGCATTTGTGTCCCTGCTTGGAAAGTTCTTTGAGAGCCGATCCAACAAGAGTAAGCCGGATGCGCCTTCTGCCCCCAAACAGGAGCAGAAGCCTGCTCCCAAGCCGGCTCCGAAATCTCCGGCTGCGGATCTGAATGAAGAGCAGGCAGTGGTTGCGGCGATTTGTGCAGCGATCTCTGCCATGGGTGAGGCTGAGGGCACAACCTACGCCGTAAAGTCCATTCGACCCAAACAAGCTCCGGTTCGGGGCGCAAGACCCGCCTGGTATATGGCTGGGCTGCGGGACAATACCACACCATTTTAAAGAGAGAGGGCGAGTACGATGATAATTTTAGAAACGCTGCTGCAAACCCTGAAGGATCTGTGGTTTGAAAGCGGTCTGTATGCATTTGTAACCTCAGCGGACGGATTAAAGTCCCTGGCAATGATCCTGATTTCCTTTGTATTCATGTTCCTGGCAATCAAGAAGGGCTTCGAGCCTTTGCTGCTGCTGCCCATCGCATTCGGCATGCTTCTGACCAACATTCCCAATGCAGGCATGTACCATCCGGAGTTGTGGACGGGTATGAATGCGGCAGGAGAGCATGTAGGGATCGATTATCTGCAAGTCATGCAGGAAGGCGGCTTGTTGGATATCCTGTATATGGGCGTTAAGCTCCAGGTTTATCCGCCTTTGATCTTCCTGGGCATCGGCTGTATGACCGACTTCGGGCCTCTGATTGCAAACCCCAAGAGCTTTCTGCTGGGTGCGGCTGCACAGGGCGGTATCTTCTTCACCTTCATCCTTGCAGGCTTGTTCTTCACCGGTAAGGAGGCAAGCTCCATCGCTATCATTGGTGGTGCGGACGGCCCGACTGCGATCTACGTTTCCAGTAAGCTGCTCAGCGGCGGCGGTGCGATTGACACCGGTACCATTGCGTTGGCTGCTTATACATACATGGCACTGGTTCCCATTATTCAGCCGCCGATCATGCGTGCCCTGACCACCAAGAAGGAGCGTTCCATCAAGATGGGTCAGCTGCGCAAGGTGTCCAAGACGGAAAAGATCATTTTCCCCATTGCGGTTACATTGATTATCGGTTCTCTGATTCCCTCTGCTGCTCCTCTGGTGGGTATGCTGATGCTGGGTAACCTGTTCAAGGAAAGCGGCGTAGTAAGCCGTCTGGTGGATACCGCACAGAATGCAATGATGAACATCATCACCATTTTCCTGGGTATCTCCGTTGGTGCCACCACCAAGGCGGATAAGGTGATCAACAAGGAATTCCTGCTGGTTATGCTGCTGGGTGTTGCTGCATTCTCCCTTGGTACAGCATCCGGTGTTCTGCTGGGCAAGCTGATGAACAAGCTGTCCGGCGGCAAGATCAACCCGCTGATCGGTTCTGCCGGTGTTTCCGCTGTTCCGATGGCTGCTCGTATCTCCCAGAAGGAAGGCGCCCGGGAGGATCCTACCAACTTCCTGTTGATGCATGCCATGGGCCCGAATGTAGCGGGCGTAATTGGTTCTGCTGTGGCGGCAGGCGTATTGCTGAGTGTATTCGGCTAACTTTTATGTTTTTGGAAAGCAGTGCTGCGAAAAGCGGCACTGCTTTTTGCGTATTGCCTTGAATTATCCGGGAGAGTGTAGTATAATATAATCAGGTATTATGTACATGCGGCGGTTCCGTTCCGTTGGCACTGCCGGAAGTAGAAGGGGGTCATTATGACAGATAAGTTTAAAGTGAGCCTAGAGAAGATCATCGACGAATTCAAACTGGAAACCATTTATATTCACAAGGAAGCCAAGGACATTCAGATCGAGGAAAATGATGTAAATCGTCCCGGTCTGCAGCTGATGGGGTTTTATGAATACTTTAATCCGGAGCGGATTCAGATCATCGGGAAGATGGAGTTTGCGTACCTGTCTACCATTGACGAAAAGACCCGGCGTGACCGGTTGGAGATGCTGTTTGCACAGAAGCTGCCGGCGCTGATCATCACCCGGGAGTTGCCCTATTTTGCAGAAATGCTGGAGTTCGCAAAGCAGTACGAGGTGCCGCTTCTGCGGAGCAAGGAAAGCACCTCTAATTTTATGTCCGGCTTGATCGCCTTTCTGAATCTGAATCTGGCGCCCCGGATTACCCGGCACGGGGTCTTGATCGAAATCTACGGCGAGGGTGTATTTATCACCGGCGAAAGTGGCGTGGGCAAGAGCGAGACTGCCATTGAACTGGTAAAGCGCGGGCATCGTCTGGTGGCGGATGATGCAGTCGAGATCCGGAAGGTATCCAACATCAGCCTGGTGGGCAGTTCCCCGGATAACATTCGCCACTTCCTGGAGCTGCGTGGCATTGGTATCATCAATGCACGCCGCCTGTTTGGTATGGGTGCCATCAAGATGACGGAAAAGATCGATCTGATCGTGGAGATGGAGCTTTGGAATCCGGAAAAGATTTATGATCGGATGGGGGTTGACAGCCAGTATACTTCCATTCTTGGGGTGAAGGTTCCGTCTTTGACGATTCCGGTAAAGCCAGGAAGAAATCTTGCGGTCATCATGGAGGTTGCAGCCATGAACAATCGTCAGAAAAAGATGGGCTACAATGCGGCACAGGAATTGCTGGATCGTCTGGGTCTGGATATGGACAGCAAGGAAACCGTGAAAAATTACGAACAGTTTTAAGGTAACACTACTCAATAGCAGGAGGCTTATCCATGCACATTCAAGCTGATTTGCACTGTCATTCCATTGCATCCACCCATGCCTATTCCACCATCAATGAGCTTGCACAGTCCGCCAAGGAAGCTGGCATCCGGCTTTTTGCCCTGACGGATCACGGGCCTGCGGAGCCGGATGCGCCCCACCTGTGGCATTTTCATAATTACAAGATCCTTCCACGGGAGATCTGCGGTGTTCCCATGCTCCGTGGTGTGGAGGCGAATATTGTAGACGAGGATGGTAATCTGGATCTGGATGCAAAAGAACTGGGGCATATGGAGTGGGTGATTGCATCCCTGCATAAGCCGGTAGTGCCCTCCATGACTACGGAGGCATGCACCCGGGCATACCAGCGGCTTGCAAAGGAGAATGAGGCGGTGGACGTGATCGGTCACTGTACCACGGATTTCTTCCCCTTTGATTATGTCCCCACCCTCAAATGCTTCAAGGAATACAATAAGCTGGTGGAGCTGAACGAAAGTTCCATTCTCTACAAGCCAGGCTCCCGGCAGAATGCCTATGAAATCTTCCGGCTGTGCAAGGAACTGGAAGTACCCATTGTGGTGAATACGGATTGCCATTACTGCACCCTCATCGGGCAGGTGCCCGTATCCATGCAGCTGCTGGAAAGCTTGGACTTTCCGGAGCGGCTGATTTTCAATGCAGAGGCAGAGCGTGTGAAGGAATGGGTGGCGAAAAAGCGGAATATCCTGTTCTGAGAAACCATACAACAGCGAGGAGAAAGTATGACGTATATCAATCAACTGGAGACCCTGTGTCAGCAGTGCGGCTGCAAGATGGAAACAGAAGTATCCTTGGCAGAGCATACCACCTTCCGGGTGGGTGGGCCATGCCGGGCGTTGGTGCATGTGAACAGTGCCCGGACTGCGCAGACCCTGGTGCAGTTCCTGCGCCGGGAGGAGATCCCATTTGTCGTGCTCGGACGGGGCAGCAATGTGATCGTGCCGGATGAAGGCTTTGACGGAGTGGTGTTGCTGTTCGGCCATGCCTTTGCCCGGATCACCCGGCAGAAAAATCAGTTTGTCTGTCAGGGTGGCGCTTCCCTTCTGGCTATATGCACCGCCGCATTGGATGCAGGACTGACCGGCTTGGAATTTGCCTACGGGATTCCCGGTACGGTGGGGGGGGGCTTGTACATGAACGCCGGTGCTTATGGGGGAGAGCTGTCCCATGTGGCTGTCTCCGCAGAGTACCTGGATCGGAATGGAAATCCGATGCAGATGGATGCGGCAGATATGCAGCTTTCCTACCGGCACAGCTGTTTTATGGAAAATGGGGGGATCATTACTTCTGTAACCTTGCAGCTGCAACCGGGGGATCCAGAGCAGATCCGCTCGGTGATGGAGGCGACCATGGAAAAGCGACGGGAAAAGCAGCCTTTGGAATATCCCAGCGCCGGCAGTGCCTTCAAGCGTCCCCAGGGAGATTATGCGTCCCGGCTGATTGAGGTTTGCGGTCTGAAGGGGCTGTCTGTGGGGGGCGCAGAGGTGAGCCGCAAGCACAGTGGGTTTATCATCAACAAGGGCGGTGCTACCTGCGCTGATATTCTGGCATTGGCTGACAAGGTACAGCAGGTTGTCCGGGAACAGACCGGTTTTCAACTGGAACTGGAACCGATCGTATTGAAATAGGGGGTGCAGCATGCAGTTTACCGTTGTGACCGGTATGTCCGGATCAGGAAAATCTCTGGCGATGCATGTGCTGGAGGATATCGGCTTTTACTGTATCGACAATATGCCGCCACAGCTTCTGCATAAGTTTGTGGATTTGTGCATGCAGTCCGGCAGCAAGCTGGATCGGGTGGCGATTGCCATGGACATTCGCTCCGGGGAATCCTTTGAGGAGTTGTGCGGTCAGTTGATGCAAATGAAGCTGGATCAGCGTCTGGATGTGAAGGTGCTGTTCCTGGAGGCATCGGATGAGGTGATCCTTAAGCGCTACAAGGAGACCCGCCGGAAGCATCCTCTGGACACTGCGTATCAGGGCAGTCTCCATGACGCCATTGCGGCGGAGCGTGTGCGGCTCAATCCGCTGCGAGGCATTGCCAGCTATCTGATCGATACCTCCTATCTTTCCACCTCTCAGCTCAAGGAGCAGGTCAAGTCTCTGTACCTGGAGAAAACCAGCGATTCCATGATGATTCAGCTGACCTCCTTTGGGTTCAAGTATGGCGCCACCACGGAGGCAGATCTGGTATTTGATGTGCGCTGTCTGCCCAATCCCTATTATGTGAAGGAGCTGCGTCCCCACTCCGGTTGCGATGCCTGTGTGCGGGATTACGTCATGTCTTTCCCCCAGTCCAGGAAACTGCTGGAAAAGCTGGAGGATCTTCTGGATTTTCTGATTCCCTTGTATGTGGGGGAGGGGAAAAGTCAACTGATCATTGCTTTTGGATGCACCGGCGGTAAGCACCGCTCTGTGACCTTTGCGGAGTTGATCGGGGATTACCTGTCCCAGAAGGGACTGTGCGTACACAAAAGCCATCGGGATATTCAGAGGGATCGGGCATAAGGCGGTGAAGTATGATTTCCTTTTCCAATCAGGTCAAGCAGGAGCTTTGCACCACTATTACCGACCAGGACAAGGCATACGCCTGTTTGTATGGCATGCTCCTGTTCGCCCGGCAGCTTCGGCAGGATGAGATCCTGATGCAAAGCGAGTCGGAGGCATTTTATGAGCTGATGCCCCGGCTGTTCCGGCAGGTGTTCGGGGATCGGGTACAGCCCCGTATGGAAACTGGGCAGCATGGCACCTTGTATAGCGTTTCCCTGACTGACCCGGAGCAGGTGCATATCGTACTGGAGCGGTATCATATTAGCCTGCCGGAGCGTCCGCTGGAAATGACCAATGTTGTGACCAATAGCCTGGGCGCATTTACAGCGGGCGCTTTTTTATCCTGTGGCAGTATGACGGATCCCAACAAGGAATACCACCTGGAGTTTGTACTGCCCTGTCCCCAGCTGGAGGAACCATTTTCCCGGATTTTGCTTGCGATCGGTGTCAATGCCAAAATGGTACTGCGGAAGGGTATGCCAGTGGTGTACCTGAAGCATTCAGAACAGATCGAGGATCTGCTGACCTTTATGGGTGCCCAGCAGGGTACCATTGACTTTATCAATATCGAAATACTCAAAAATGTGCGCAATAAGGCGAACCGCATCAGCAACTGCGATATGGCGAATATCAATAAGGTGATGCTGGCGGCGGAACGGCAGATCAAAGACATTCTACTGATCGATGAGCGGATGGGTCTGGATGCTCTGTCACCGGATTTACAGCAGATGGCGCTTTTGCGGATGGACAACCCGGAATTGAGCCTGAAGGAACTGGGGGAGCTTCTGGATCCTCCCATTGGCCGCTCCGGCGTCAATCACCGTCTCAAGCGGCTCCAGGTTCTTGCAGATTCCTTGCGCACCCAGTCTTAGGAGAGAACATTTATGCCGGATTTTGTGCATCTGCATGTGCATACGGAATACAGCCTGCTGGATGGGGCGTGCCGCATCCAGCAGCTGATACAACGCATCAAGGAACTGGGGCAGACTGCGGTGGCGATCACCGATCACGGCTGCATGTACGGGGCAGTGGAATTCTGGAAGGCGGCGAAGGAAGCTGGTATCAAGCCCATCATCGGCTGTGAGGTGTATGTAGCCCCCCGGAGCCGCCATGACAAGGTGCATCGGCTGGATACCAGTCCCTATCACCTGGTGCTGCTGTGCCGGAATCAGACCGGCTATCAGAACCTCATAAAGCTGGTATCCTTGGGGTACATCGAGGGCTTTTACAATAAGCCCCGGGTGGATCTGGAACTGCTGGAGCAGTATCATGAGGGACTGATCTGTCTGTCCGCATGCCTGGCAGGGGAGATCCCCAGACGGCTTGTGAACGGGGATTATGCCGGGGCAAAGGAAACAGCACTCCGGTACCGGCAGATCTTCGGGGCGGACAGCTATTATCTTGAGGTGCAGGATCATGGCATCCGGGAGCAAAAGACAATCCTGCCCCAACTGTACCGCCTGTCCCGGGAAACGGGCATCCCTCTGGCGGCAACCAATGATGCTCATTATATCACCCGGGAGGACGCATCCTTACAGCATGTGCTGCTGTGTATCCAGACCAACAAGACCGTGGAGGATCCCACCGGCATGGGCTTTGAAACGGACGAATTCTATGTGAAATCCGGAGCGGAAATGGCAGAGCTGTTCTCCGCTGCGCCGGATGCCATCTCCAATACGGTGCGGATCGCTGAGCAGTGTAATGTAGAATTCACCTTTGGACAGCTGAAGCTGCCCGCATTTCAAATGGATGGGGTGACGGATACCACCGCTTTTTTTCAGCAGCTGTGCCGGGAGGGGCTGCACCGTCGGTACGGGGAGGATCCGGCACCGGAAATCCGGGAACGGATGCAGTATGAGCTGCGTGTCATCCAGCAAATGGGCTATGTGGATTATTTTCTGATCGTGTGGGATTTTATCCGCTACGCCAGACAAATTGGGGTGCCGGTTGGCCCTGGAAGAGGCTCTGGTGCCGGCAGTCTCTGCGCTTACTGCATTGGCATCACCGGCATTGATCCCATGCGCTACCACCTGTTGTTTGAGCGCTTCCTGAATCCGGAGCGTGTCAGCATGCCGGACTTTGATATTGATTTCTGCATCGAGGGCAGGCAGCGGGTCATTGACTATGTGATCGAAAAATACGGCAGTGACCGGGTGGCACAGATCATTGCTTTTGATACCATGAAAGCCAGGGCGGCAGTCCGGGACACGGGCAGGGCAATGGCGCTGCCCTATGGCCTGTGCGATCGGGTGGCAAAGCTGATCCCCGGGGAGCTGAATATGACCATTGCCGGGGCAATGAAAGTCAGCAAGGAACTTACGGAGCTGTATGATACGGATTCCCGGGTGCATAAGCTGCTGGATATGGCACAGCGGCTGGAGGGCATGCCCCGGCATGCTACCACCCATGCGGCAGGTGTGGTGATTGCAAGTGCTCCGGTCAGCGAATTTGTTCCCCTGCAAAAAAATGAGGAGTCCATTGTGACCCAGTATCCCATGACCACCCTGGAACAGCTGGGACTGCTGAAAATGGATTTTCTCGGGCTGCGGAACCTGACGGTGATCCGGGATGCCTGCCGGGCAATCCAGCAGCTGGAGCCGGACTTCCGGATCGATCAGATTCCTCTGGACGATCCGGCGGTGTACCGGATGATGTCCCAGGGGAAAACCGGCGGTGTATTTCAGTTTGAAAGCGCCGGCATGCAGCGGGTACTGACGAAACTGGAGCCGACCTGCATGGAGGATCTGATCGCCGTGATCTCCCTGTACCGACCGGGGCCTATGGAATCCATCCCCCGGTATATACGCAACCGACATGCACCGGAGCAGATTACCTATGCGCATCCGCTGCTGAAGCCCATTCTCCAGGTCACTTACGGATGCATGGTGTATCAGGAGCAGGTCATGGAGATCTGCCGCAGCCTTGCCGGGTATTCCTATGGCAGAGCGGATCTGGTGCGTCGTGCCATGGCGAAGAAAAAGCACAAGGTCATGGAGGCGGAGCGCCAGACCTTTTTGTGGGGCAGCAGGGAGTCGGACGGGACTGTCAGCTGTCCCGGGGCAGTGGCGAACGGAGTGCCGGAGGCGACTGCCAATGAGATCTTTGACCAGATGACCAGCTTTGCCTCCTATGCCTTTAACAAATCCCATGCAGCAGCCTATGCCTATCTTGCATACCAGACCGCATATCTGAAATGTCATTACTTCCCCCAGTATATGGCGGCACTGATGACCAGTGTATTGAGCAATACGCCCAAGCTGATGGAGTATATCGCCTTGTGTGAGGAATATGGGATGGCAGTATGCAGACCGGATGTAAACGTCAGTGACATGGGCTTTACCGTGGGCAGCAAGGGGATCCATTTCGGACTGCTGGCGGTAAAGGGGCTTGGCAAGGGCGTTATCAGTCAGGTGATCCAAGAACGGCAGGAGCACGGCTTGTACCACAGCTTCCTGGATTTCTGCGAACGTATGGTACAGCTGGATGTAGGCAAGCGCACGGTGGACAATTTGATCCGGTGCGGCGCACTGGATGGCCTGGGACATAACCGTCGGGAAATGCTCATGTGCTATGAGCAGATCATGGACGCCCAGGCGGGCAGCAGCCGAACCCTGATCCAGGGACAGATGGATCTGTTCGGACAGGGGAGTGCCATGCCGGAAAGCGTACCGATTCCAAAGATGGAGGAATTCCCGCCCAATCAGCTGCTGCGGATGGAAAAGGAACTGACGGGCATGTACCTGTCCGGGCATCCTCTGGGACATTTGCAGTGGTGCAGAAAGCTGCTGCGGCTGCCGGAATTGAAGGAACTACAGGATGAGAAGGATGGGACGGGTACCAGTGTGTTGTGCATGCTCCAGTCCGTCAAGCCTCATGTGGCACGGAATGGAGAAAAGATGTGCTTTCTGACCCTGGAGGATCTGTCCGGCACCATGGAAGCGGTGGTATTTCCCATTCTGTATGCCCAGCGTAACGGTATGCTGGAGCCGGAACAGGTGCTGCTGATCCACGGGAAAATTTCTGCACGGGATGGAGAAAACAGCATTCTTTGCAATGAACTCCAGCCCGGAGAGCAGATCCGACAGCTGCTTGACGGACGGCAGCTTTGCATCAAGCTCCGTTCGGATGATGCAAAGCGGCAGAAAGCGGTCACAGAGCTTTGCCGGTGTCATCCGGGAGAAACCAGAGTTTGCTTTTATTTGACGGATCTGCGCCGGTATGTGGCATCCAGGCGGATAGCTGGCGTGGAGCTGACTGCCCCCTTCTGGGATGCTCTGTGCCGGATCGTGCCGGAGGACTATGTGGGCATGGTTCCGGCTACAAACGGAAAAATGTCGGCAAACACAAAAAATGAGGGGAAAGCCCCTTGACAAAATGCAGAAAAGTAGTACAATATAAATTGTATAGTTTAGGATAGGAGTGTACGTATCATGAAAAAAATCGGCGTATTGACAAGCGGCGGAGATGCCCCGGGCATGAATGCAGCCATCCGTGCGGTGGTTCGTACTGCAATTTCCAAGGGAATGCAGGTATTCGGCATCAACAGAGGCTATAACGGGCTGATCAACGGGGATGTTTACGAGATGAACACCCGGAGCGTTTCGTCCATTATCCAGCGCGGCGGTACCCTGCTTTATACTGCCCGCTGCCCTGAATTCCGCACAGAAGAGGGGCTGCAGAAGGCAAAGAAGACCTGCGAGGAACTGGGTCTGGAGGGCATTGTAGTCATTGGCGGCGATGGTTCCTTCCGTGGCGCAGCTGACCTTTCCGCAAGAGGCATCCTCTGCGTAGGTCTGCCGGGCACCATCGACAACGATATTGCCTGCACAGAATATACCATCGGTTACGATACTGCAATGAACACCGTTGTGGAAATGGTGGACAAGCTGCGGGATACCTGTCATTCTCATGACCGCTGCAGTGTGGTTGAGGTAATGGGCAGAAACGCAGGGCATATTGCACTTAACACCGGTGTGGCATGCGGCGCAACCTTTGTACTGGTTCCGGAGCTGCCCTATGATTTGGACGAGGTTGCAAAGAAGATGCTGGAGACCAAGAAGACCGGCAAGCAGAACTTCATCGTCATCGTAGCAGAGGGCATCGGTCACTCTGAGCTGATCGCAAAGACCCTGGAAGCCAAGACCGGCATTGAAGCAAGAGCAACTATTCTGGGTCATGTACAGCGTGGCGGTTCTCCGACACTGCGTGACCGTGTGGTTGCAAGTGAAATGGGTTACTACGCCGTTGAACTGCTGGAAAACGACATCGGGAACCGTGTTGTAGGCATGCAGCAGGGCAAGATCGTAGACTTTGACATTCAGGAAGCGCTGTCTATGAAGAAGCCCTTTGACGAGAAGCTGTACCAGATTTCCAACACCATCAGTATCTGATCACAAAGACGGAAAATCGTCTGAATATGCAAAAAAGCCGTTCAAGCCGCTTTGTGCAACATTGAACGGCTTTTTTATTCCGGAGGGAAGAACCATGAGTCACACAATTGCAAAAATCGGATTTATCGGTGCCGGGAATATGGGCACCGCCATTATGAAAGCCATCCGGTCAAAATTTGACGCAGCAGAGATCTACGCAGCAGATCCGGATCAGGCAAAGCTGGAGGCGTTAAAGGCATTCGGCGTACAGCCCTGTGAGGATGCAGCGGCGGTTACGGATATCTGTAAGTATGTGTTCCTGGCAGTGAAGCCCCAGGTGATCGAAGGGGTGCTGGAGCGCATTGCAGATCATGTAACAGCGGACACTGTACTGGTTTCCATTGCCGCAGGCATCACCGGCGAGTATATCCAGTCCAGGACCCGGGCGGATGCCAAGGTGATCCTGGTGATGCCCAATACGCCCTTGCTGTTGGGAGAGGGTGCGTCCGCACTTGCGAAGGTAGCGCCTACCACAGAGGAGGAGTTTTCCTTTGTGCTGTCCGTGTTTGCTGCATGCGGCAAGGCGGCGGTGGTACCGGCGGACAAAATGAAGGAGATCATTGCCATCAACGGCAGCAGTCCGGCATTCATTTATCTGTATGCCAAGGGCTTCATTGACTATGCTGCTTCTGTGGGCATTGATGCCCAGACCGCAGCGGTGCTGTTCAGCCAGAGCTTGATCGGTTCAGCAAAGATGATCACGGATTCCGGCTATACTCTGGATGAATTGATCAAAATGGTTTCTTCTCCCGGTGGCACCACACTTGCCGGATTGGATGCGCTGTATGAGGGAAAGCTGACAGACGTGGCGAAGGATGCCTGCCAGCGCTGCACCAAGCGTGCTTACGAACTGTCTAAGTAATATCTGATGGGGGACGTGCATATTCTCTAGAAAGGCTTGTACCAAAGGAGGATGTGTATGTATCAGACGGTAGGGGCATGCTGCACGGCGACCCAGCAGCGGCGTCGGCAGCTGCAGCGTTTTTTGTATGTGCTGTTGTGTGGATTTTTGATCGGGATTGTATGGGCGATGGGAGCGCCGGATCACACCTGGAACCTTTTACTGGATCAGGGCTTTTCCGAGCAGGAGGTGCATCGCTCCCTGCCCGGAATCTTTCTGGGCTCCTTCCTGCCCACCTTCGGACTGCTGCTGTGCTGCATGCTGCTGGGGTTGTCCGCATTCGGACAGGCAGGATCCATCCTGGTGCTGTTGTACCGGGGGATCGGTCTGGGGGTGGCTGCGTCCCACTCCTATCTGACCTGGGGCTTGCAGGGACTGCCGGTGGTATTGTTTCTGCAGCTGCCCCATAGCGGAGTCACTTCGATCCTTCTGCTGCTGGCAGTCCGGGAGGCGTGGCGGCTTTCGTCCCGGTTTGCAGCATTTGCCCGCAACCAGCCCGGAGAGGATGGGGAACCCCTGCGCTATTACTGGATTCGATTTTTTGTGCTGACACTGCTGTTGATGATTGGGGCGGCAGGAGACAGCGCACTGACCTATTTTCTGTCCGGTTTCTTGATCGGGGCAGTGTAACCGGGATTCCGGCATCGGGATCCCCATCATTCGGAGGTGTATGATTTGGGACTCTTTCACAACTCATATGAGAGTGCCGGAGCCGGAATTGCAAAGGATGAACCGAAAAAGAAGCCGTTTTTCCGATTCTGGGAGATCGTCTGGCGGAAGCTTGGCAAGCTGGTTGGTGTCAACCTGGTGTACACGCTGTTTTTGCTTCCGGGCTTGATCGGTATCATTTCTTTGTTTACCATGAAAAGTGAAAAACTCAGTTTTTTGATGGCTGGATTCTGTCTGCTGGTGCAGGCAATCCTGATCGGACCGTCCATGGCGGGCATGACCAAGGTGCTTCGGAATTTTTCCCAGGAACGACATGCTTATGTGTGGTACGATTACATTACTGCGCTGAAACGGAATTTCAAGCAGTCCGTTGTAGTGGGTGTGTTTGATTCGGTGATGCTGGTGTGCGTGGCATGCGGCGTGTATGTGTACCCTCAGCTGATCTCCAGCATGAACAACAATCTAATTTATGTGCCCTTTGTGCTGATGTTCACAGTGGCGCTGACGGTGCTGATGATGAATTACTATGCATTTTTGATGATCGTTTCCACGGATCTTTCCCTGCGTGCCATCGTCAAAAACAGCTTTGCCCTGACCTGCATTGCTCTGAAGAAAAACATCCTCACCGTTGTGCTTTCAGTGCTGGTGATCGTGGTGTTTGCATTCCTGTGCTATGTGAATTTCTACTTCCTGTTCCTGCTGCCCTTTCTGCCCATGAGTTTTCTGTGGCTGATGGTCTGCTTCAATTGCTATCCGGTGATCCAGAAGCTGGTCATCAATCCCTACTATGAGCAGCGGGGAGAGGAAAATCCGGAACTGCGGTATACTTCTCCCAGTAATCCGGAGGAGAGCATTTGTGTGGATCAGGGAGGCAAGGAAAAGCCGATTGAGCCGAAGAAAAAGCCCAAGCGGGGAAAAACCATTTCCTGATCGTCCGGATTTTTTCAAAATTTTCGCAAAAGGGGCTTTACATCCCGACGGGATTGTGTTATAATAATCAAGTGCTATGTACTTGGATTGGGGTGTATGCCCGAACGGGAATCACCTTTGCCCCAACCTATGTTCTGGCAAAATAAATGAAGAGGTGAAAGAAATGCTGCTGAAGGAAGAAAAAACCGCAGTCATCGAAGCAAACAAGCTTCACGAAGGAGATACCGGTTCTCCGGAGGTTCAGATTGCCATTCTCACCAAGAGAATCCAGGATCTGACCGCACATCTGAAGGTTCATCAGAAGGATCACCACTCCCGCAGAGGTCTGCACAAGATGGTTGGTCACAGACGGAACCTGCTCAACTACCTGAAGAAGAAGGACATTGAGCGTTACCGTGCAACCATTGAGAAGCTGGGTATCCGTAAGTAAAACGATTGTAAAAGGCAGAGGGAGGGATCTTTCTGCCTTTTCCTCGTAAAAAGTAAGTGTTTAGTGGCGGTTCATTTAGCATGAAACCGTGTTTTCGGCTCGAAAGCAGGGTTTAGTGCTAAGGCTGCCGCTAAAATGAAGGAGGCAGTTATGTTCGAAAATTATAAAGTGTTCAAGACCATGTTTGCCGGCAGGGAACTGACCGTTGAAACCGGGAAGACTTGTGAACTGGCGAACGGCTCCTGCTGGGTTCGCTACGGCGGCAGCGTTGTGATGGCGAATGTTACAGCAAGTGCGAAGCCCAGAGAGGGCATCGACTTTTTCCCGCTTTCCGTGGATTATGAGGAGCGGCTGTATGCAGTTGGTAAGATCCCGGGCAGCTTCATGAAGCGTGAGGGTAAGCCCAGCGAGAAGGCTATTCTGACTTCCCGTATGGTGGATCGTCCCATTCGTCCCCTGTTCCCCAAGGATATGCGCAATGACGTATCCGTTGTCATGACCGTGTTGGCTGTGGATCCGGATCACTCTCCGGAGATCATGGGCATGATCGCAACCTCCATTGCCATTTCTATTTCCGATATTCCGTGGAACGGTCCCATTGCCGGCGTCAGTGTTGGTCTGGTAGATGGTGAAATCGTACTGAATCCGACTCTGGAGCAGAGAGGCAGGAATGATCTGAATCTGACGGTTGCAGGCACGGACAAGAAGATCGTTATGATCGAGGCAGGCGCAAACCAGGTGGATGAAGCCACCATGATGCAGGCGATTCTGGCTGGTCAGGCTGAAAACGAAAAGATGGTTGCCTTTATCAAGGACATCCAGAAGCAGATCGGCAAGCCCAAGTTTACCTTTGAATCCATGGAAGTGGATCATGATCTGTTTGATGCCATTGACGCATTTGCGTCCGACCGGGTGAAGTTTGCTCTGGATACCAATGATAAGAACATCCGTGAAGAACGGCTGAATCCCATCAAAAACGACATTCACGAAAAGTTTGATCCGGATTACCCGGAGCAGATCGCTATGATCGATGAGTGCATCTACAAGCTGCAGAAGAAGATCGTCCGCAACTGGCTCTATGAGGGCAAGCGTGTGGATGGCAGAGGGATTGACGAGATCCGTCCTCTGGCGGCAGAGGTTGGAGTGCTGCCCCGTGTGCACGGTTCCGGTCTGTTCACAAGAGGTCAGACCCAGGTTCTGACTGTCGCAACCCTGGGTCCTGTTTCCGATGCACAGCGGATCGACGGCATTGATGAAGATGTGTCCAAGCGTTACATGCATCACTATAATTTCCCATCTTACTCCGTTGGGGAAACCAAGCCCAGCCGTGGTCCGGGCAGACGTGAGATTGGTCACGGTGCTCTGGCGGAGCGTGCTCTGGAGCCGGTGATTCCGCCGGTAGAGGAGTTCCCCTATGCACTGCGTCTGGTTTCCGAGGTGCTGTCCTCCAACGGTTCCACCTCCCAGGGCTCAATCTGCGGCTCTACGCTGGCACTGATGGATGCAGGCGTACCCATCAAGGCACCGGTTGCCGGTATTTCCTGCGGTCTGATCACCAAGCCGGACAGCGATGAATTCATGACTATGGTGGATATCCAGGGTCTGGAGGATTTCTTCGGGGATATGGACTTTAAGGTTGGCGGTACCCATAAGGGCATCACTGCCATCCAGGTGGATATCAAGGTGGATGGTCTGACCCCTGCCATTATTGAAGAGGCGTTGGAAAAGACCAGAAAGGCTCGGATCTACATTCTGGATGAGATCATGCTCAAGGCAATTCCCCATTACCGTAGCTCTGTCAATGAGTTTGCACCCAAGATGATGCAGACCAAGATTCCGGTTGACAAGATTCGTGAGGTCATCGGTCAGGGCGGCAAGGTGATCCAGAAGATTTCCGCCGAGTGCGAGGTCAAGATCGATGTAAACGAGGACGGCAGCGTATTCATCAGCGGTGTGGATCTGGAAAAGACCAAGAAGGCACTGCAGATCGTGGAGACCATTGCACACGATCCGGAGGTTGGCGCCATCTATAAGGGCAAGGTAGTTCGGCTCATGTCCTTTGGCGCATTCGTGGAAATCGCACCCGGCAAGGATGGCTTGGTTCATATTTCCAAGTTGGATAAGGATCGGGTAGAAAAAGTGGAAGATGTGGTTTCCATCGGGGACGAGATCGTGGTAAAGGTCGTTGAGATCGACAAGCAGGGCAGAATCAACCTGTCCCGCAAGGATGCGCTGGCTGACATCGAGGCAAAGAAGAACGCTGCGAAGTAAGCAGAATGAAAAAGACATAGGCATCCTATGTCTTTTTCTGCAATATGGAAGGTTGGATGAATATGAATTATCTGGTAGTGTTATTTGACGGTATGGCGGATTATCCGCTGCCGGAGCTTGGAAATAAGACCCCGTTGGAGGCTGCGGATGCACCAAATCTCAAGGGTATGGCGAAAACCTCTGAGGTTGGCATGATCAAGACGGTTGCGGACGGCATGAAGCCGGGCAGCGATGTGGCAAATCTGTCCGTTCTGGGCTATGATCCATTCCAGTATTACACGGGGCGTTCTCCTCTGGAGGCTGGCAGTATCGGCATTGATATGAAATCCACGGATATTTCCCTGCGCTGCAATCTGGTCACCCTCAGTGATGAACCAGAGTATGCGGACAAAACCATTCTGGACTACTGTGCGGACGATATTTCCACTGCTGAGGCAGAGCAGCTGGTCACTTACCTGGGCGAAAAGCTGAACGATGACCAGTTCCATTTCTATAGCGGTGTCAGCTATCGGCACTGCCTGATCTGGGATCACGGTACCCTGGATATCGGCACGCTGACTCCGCCCCATGATATAACCGGCAAGCCCATCCACGACTATGTGCCCGCTCATCCCAACGCACAGAAGCTGTATGCGCTGATGCGCAAGTCCTATGATCTGCTGAAGGATCACCCGGTAAACCAGGCTCGTGTGGCACGGGGGCTGCGTCCGGCAAACAGCATCTGGCTGTGGGGCGAGGGGGTTCGTGCGGAGCTGCCCAATTTCAAGGAGAAGTACGGGCTGGATGCCACTATGATTTCCGCAGTGGATCTGCTGAAGGGCATCGGCAAGTTCTCCGGCATGGAGGTGCTGCAGCTGCCCAACGTGACCGGATACATTGACACGGATTTTGACGGCAAAGCCAACGCAGCCATCGATGCATTCAAGCGTGGGAAAAACTTTGTTTATATCCATGTGGAGGCACCGGATGAATGCGGTCATCGTGGAGAGATCCAGAACAAGGTGCGTGCCATTGAACTGATCGATGAAAAAATCGTTGGTCCGGTGACGGCAGCACTGCGGCAAATGGGTTCCTTCCGGGTACTCATTACCCCGGATCATGCAACACCGCTTTCCATCCGCACCCATACCAACGATCCCGTTCCCTTTATGATCTACGACAGTGAAAAGCCCCGGCAGGGTGTGGAGGATTATTGTGAGCGCACTGCAAAGATGACCGGGTTGTACATTGACACCGGCTATACGATCATGAATCATTTTTTGGAAAAGTGAGGAACTATGCAGAAACGTTTGTGCAAATCCAGAACGGATAAAATGATTGCAGGGGTATGCGGTGGCATCGCCAACTATCTGAACTGCGACCCCACCATCGTGCGGCTGATTACGGCGGCGCTGGTACTGTTTGTAGGCAGCGGTTTGATCCTTTATATCATTGCTGCCATTGTAATGCCTTACGAAACCTAAGGCAACACTGCACAAGGCACGCCCGGCGGCTTTTCACAGCATCTGCTGACGAAAAATCTGTTGGGCACATCTACCACACAGTCTTTATGCGGCATTGCCTTAGGTCGTGTTGACACTAAGCCTAACAACGCATCTTTTCGGCAAAATTTCACGCATCCTACGTTAAATGTATGCTCGAAAATCTGCATAATATCTTAGTGTCAACACTCCCTAAAAAAGCGCCCATCGGATACAGATGGGCGCTTTTGCATGTGTATGGATTCAGATTCCTCTGACGGCATCTGCAAAGGCTTTGATAATTGCAAAATTCCGGGGATCCTCCTGGTAAATCAGCTCCGGATGCCACTGCACCGCCAGCAGAAATCGCATATCCGGACAGGATACGCCTTCGATAAGCCCGTCCTGGGATACTGCTTCCGTGTGCAGTACCGGTGCCAGCCGACAGATTGCCTGGTGATGATAGGAATTGACGCCGAATTCCCACTCCCGGATCAGGCTTGACAGGATGCCTGGTTCCAGGGTGACCCGGTGTACCGTCCGGTTGTAGGGAGGCAGCATGTGGTGCTCCACAGAGGAGGGGTGCTCCGAGTCCAGATCCTGATACAGGGTGCCTCCCAGCAGCACATTGATCAGCTGAATGCCACGGCAGATGCCCAGGATGGGCTTGTCCGACGCAAGGGCAATCCGGAACAACCGTTCCTCCAGATGGTCCCGGTTGTGGTTGATGCTGCCGCATAGGGAAGAGGGAACCGCATCATACAGTGCCGGATCTACGTCATGACCGCCGGTAAACAGGTAGCCATCACAGAACTGGTCCAGTCGGTGCAGTTCCTCCTCTGTGGCAATGTCCGGCAGGATCACCGGCACAAGCCCCGCTGCCCGGAGCATGTCCAGATACCCGGGCAACATCCAGATGCTTTTCTTTTCGTCACAGTACAGGGGCGTTACCCCGATCACGTTTCCTTTCATGCAATCGCCTCCAAACGCAAAGGGCGCCTGCTGTTTTGCAGACGCCCTTGTCTTTTCTTCATTATACGCCGGATCTGATATGTTGTCAAGTCAACTATGCGGCTTTTCCTGTTGATTCCTTTGGAATCGGCGAGCATGCAGCTTCTGAACGATGCGGACGGCGAGCCAGCCGAACAGGCAGCCCATCAGCAATCCAGCCAGTACATCCGTTGGATAATGTACATACAAATACATACGGGAAAAGGCGATAAGCCCTGCCAGAAGCATAGCCGGAATCCCCATGCGCCGATCTGTCAGAAGCAGTACCATGGCGGCGGCAAAGGAGGACATAGTGTGACCGGAAGGGAAGGAGTAATCCAGTGGCGCAGTAATCAACAAGGTAATGGCATCCTGGACGTTGAAGGGGCGTATCCTGCCGATCAGCGGTTTGAGCAGCAGATTTCCCCACAGCAGGCAGAGCCCCAATGCCACAGCCAGTGCGGCAGCAGTTTTTCGTGTGGATTTTCTGACGGCAAGCAGAATGGTCAGTCCGATCCAGAGGATACCGGCGTTGCCCAGGGTGGTGATGAAAACTATGATCGGATCCAGTATAGGATGCCGCAGGTGGGTCTGGATCCAGTCCAGGATGAAAAACTCAAATTCCATATTGCCTCTCCTTCAGAGTCGATGCTCTCATTATAGCACACATTGACACCGCATGCAAGATGACAGCGGATGGGTTTGAGAAAGAATATGCAGGATTGCCCTTGACCTTTGCCGAAAAAAGTAGTAGAATGAAAGAAACAACATGTTTGGAGGAAGCGTTATGTCTAAGAAATTTATCGTTGAAACATCCGCAAGACACGTGCATCTGACTCAGGAGCATCTGGAAGCCCTGTTTGGTAAGGGCGCCACCCTGACCCATAAAAAGGATCTGTCCCAGCCGGGTCAGTTTGCCTGTGAAGAACGTGTAACCATCGTTGGCCCTAAGCGGGAACTGGCTGGTGTGTCCATTCTTGGTCCGGTTCGTCCTGCTACCCAGGTTGAGCTGTCTGCAACGGACGCACGTTCCATCGGCGTGGACGCACCCATCCGGGAATCTGGTGACATTGCCGGTTCCGGCGCATGTAAGATCGTTGGTCCCAAGGGTGAGATCGAGATCAGCGAGGGCGTGATCGTTGCAAAGCGTCACATTCACCTGACTCCTGCCGATGCTGAGGAGCTGGGCGTAAAGGACAAGGAGATCGTCTGGGTGAAGCTGGATACCGACGGCAGAAAGGCTATTTTTGGCGACGTTGTTGTTCGTGTATCCGAGAAGTTCGCACGGGCTATGCATATCGACACTGATGAGTCCAATGCGGTTTCCGCACCCCGTTCGCTTGAGGGTGAAATCGTAAAGATCTGACCGGGGGGAATACCGCACAGAGGCTGCATCGCGTAACGGGACGGAATCTCCGTCAGATGCACCCTGTGTGGTTTTGCCCTATGGATCTGCATCCGGCGGCAAGGGTATTCTTTGCCGCCTTTTTGTATGTTTTGCATACGGGATCAGATACTAACCGTAAAAACGGTTTTTCGGCTTTGTGCCGGCTAAAGAAAGGATAGAGTGGATCATGGATCAGCGCAATCTGACGATGCTCATGGATTTTTATGAGCTGACAATGGCAAATGGGTTTTTGGAGTCCGGATTGGGGGAGCAGATTGTTTACTTTGACCTGTTTTTCCGAAAGGTGCCGGATCAGGCGGGCTATGCCATTATGGCAGGCGTGGAGCAGGCAGTGGAGTATCTGAAAAGCCTGCATTTTACGCCGGAGGATCTTGTGTATCTGCGGAGGCGGAAGCTGTTTTCCGAAGCGTTTCTGCAATACCTGGAGCAGTTCTCCTTCTCCTGTGATGTGTGGGCAATTCCGGAGGGTACCCCTGTGTTTGCCCACGAGCCACTGATTACTGTACGGGGTCCTGCCATGCAGGCACAGCTTCTGGAAACCATGCTGCTGATCTCTATCAATCATCAGAGTCTGATTGCCACCAAGGCGGCTCGGATCGTCCGGGCGGCAGAGGGCAGACCGGTGATGGAGTTCGGCTCCCGCCGGGCGCAGGGGTATGACGGCGCTACATTGGGCGCCCGCGCGGCATACATTGGGGGTTGCTGCGGCACTGCCTGTGCATCCGCCGACCGGGACTATGGGGTGCCTGCTCTGGGCACCATGGCGCACAGCTGGGTGCAGCTTTTCCCTACGGAGCTGGATGCATTCCGTGCCTATGCTAAGATCTACCCGGATCAGTGTACGCTGCTGGTGGATACCTACAACGTGCTGCGTTCCGGCGTGCCCAACGCCATTACCGTGTTCCGGGAACTGGCTGCCGCCGGATACCGTCCCAAGGGCATCCGCATCGACAGCGGCGATATTGCCTACCTGTCCAAGAAGGCACGGATCATGCTGGATGAAGCCGGATTCCCGGACTGCGGCATCGTAGCCTCCAATGCGTTGGATGAGTATCTGATCCGGGATCTTTTGGTGCAGGGTGCGAAGATCGACAGCTTCGGCGTGGGCGAGCGGCTGATCACCTCCCGTTCCGAGCCTGTATTCGGGGGCGTGTATAAACTGGTTGCCACAGAGCGGGACGGGGAACTGATCCCCAAGATCAAGCTGTCGGAGAATATAGAAAAGGTGACGAATCCGGGCTTCAAGACCGTATGGCGTCTGTTTGACAACCAAACAGGCATGGCGATTGCAGACGTGCTGACCCTTTCGGATGAGGTGATCGATGAAAGCAAGCCCTATGTGATCTTCTCTCCGGAGCATACCTACAAGCGCAAAAAGCTGACGGATTTTACTGCAAAAAAGCTGCAGGTGCAGCTGTTCCGGGCAGGACGGTGTGTGTACCAGCTGCCCACCTTGGAGGAGATCCGCCGCTACAGCCAGGAGCAGCTGGCCACCATCTGGGATGAGGTCAAGCGGTTTGAAAATCCCCACGCATATTATGTGGATCTGTCCGAGCCTTTGTGGCAGCTGAAGCAGCAGATGCTGGACAGCTATTTCGGTGCAGCATCCAATTGATAAAGGAGAGCATTCATGAAAACAATCGGAATTATCGGCGCTATGCCATCAGAACTGGCTGATCTGCGGGCGGTGTTGCCCTGCGCAAAGCAAGAGACCCATGCAGGCTACAAGTTTTATAGCTGTGAATACAAGGGCAAGCGCATCGTCAATGTATGCTGCGGCGTAGCAAAGGTGAATGCTGCTCTGTGTGCCCAGGTGCTGATCGATCGGATGGGGGCGGAGGTGATCCTGAACGCAGGTATCGCCGGAGGCATGAACCATTGCGTGCATGTCTGCGATATTGTCATCGCCAATGAAGTCATGTCCCACGATGTAAACCCGGAATTTTTGGTCAAGTATCCCCCTCACTGTGCGGTATATCCCTGTGACCAGGCGTTGCAGGAGCGGACGGCGCAGATCTGTGACCGGTTGGGCATCCGGCACCACAAGGGCAGGATCGTGTCCGGGGAAGCGTTTATTTCCAGCAATGAGATCAAGGCGGATATCTGTGCCCGGATGTCTCCGTTGGCTGTGGATATGGAAAGCTCAGCCGTGGGTCAGTGCGCCTATCGGAACCAGGTGCCTTTTCTCAGCATCCGCTGCATTTCCGACAATGCGGATGACGCAGGGGATATGACCTCTGATGAGTTTGAAAAGGTCGCTGCCAAGCAGGTGGCGGATGTGGTGCTGGCACTGGTGGAAGAATCATTCTGAATCGGGCAGAAAATCTGTGAAAAAGTCCGGATGTTCATAGAAAATTCACAAACTATTTTCACTGTATGGTATAATAAAAAGATGGTATTGCCCTATGATGTGACAAACGCTGACAGCGCTGAAAAAACGTTGGATGATCCGAAAAGTGCTGCTTTTTAGAATGCAAGAAAGGCTGTGTCCGCCGTGGAGAATAAAATATCCCTGTATGGCTTCAATAACCTGACAAAAACCCTGAGTTTTAATATTTATGATGTGTGCTATGCCAAAAGCCCCCGGGAGCAGCAGGACTATATTGCATATATCGATGAGCAGTACAATTCCGAGCGTCTGACCAATATTCTCTGTGATGTGACGGAGATGATTGGTGCCCGGGTATTGAATATTTCCAAGCAGGATTACGAGCCCCAGGGCGCATCGGTGAATGTGCTGATCGCTGAAAAGGAACTGAATCCGGAAATGATCGATGAATCCTGTAATCTGGGCCACTGGCAGGGCAGAACGGTGCATGCGCACCTGGACAAGAGCCATGTGACAGTCCACACCTTTCCGGAGTATCACCCGGACAATGCAATCTCTACCTTCAGGGTGGATATCGACGTGTCCACCTGCGGCACCATTTCGCCGCTGAACGCCCTCAATTATCTGATCGGCAGCTTTGACTCGGATATCATCACCATTGACTACCGGGTTCGGGGCTTTACCCGGGATGTGAGCGGCAAGAAGTTTTTCATCGACCACAATATTACCTCCATTCAGGATTACATTGATTCTGCCACCTTGCAGCATTACGATGCGGTGGATGTGAATGTGTATCAGTCCAATATCTTCCATACAAAGATGCTGGTGAAGGATATTGCATTGCAGAATTATCTGTTCAATAAGGATGTTTATGAATTGACACCCCAGCAGCGGCTGGACATTTCCGACCGGCTGCGCAAGGAAATGATCGAAATTTTCAGCGGCATGAATATTTATTGATGCCGCCGGGAAAGGGGAAGGCAATGGGGATGACGCAGGCAAATGCCCCGATTTTTGAGGCGCTGCGCAGGCATAAGCAAAATAATGTAGTACGGCTGGATGTGCCCGGTCACAAGGGAGGACGGGGCAACAAGGAGCTGCGGGATTTCTTGGGTGCAGATTGTATGGCGGTGGATGTGAATTCCATGAAACCACTGGACAACCTCTGTCACCCTGTTTCTGTGATAAGGGATGCGGAACAGCTGGCAGCGGAGGCCTTCGGTGCGGAGCATGCTTTCTTCATTGTCAACGGTACCACCGCCTCTGTGCAGGCTATGGTCATGTCTGTGTGCAAGGCAGGGGAGAAGATCATCATGCCCCGGAACGTGCACCGCAGTGCCATCAATGCCCTGGTGGTGTGCGGCGCTGTGCCGGTTTACATCAATCCGGGCATCGACAAGCGACTGGGAATTCCTTTGGGAATGGCGCTGGAGGATGTGCGCCGTGCCATTGCCAAGCATCCGGACGCCAAGGCGATCCTTGTGAATAACCCCACCTACTACGGCATCTGTTCCAACCTCCGGGAGATTGTAAAGCTTGCCCATCAGAACGGCATGAAGGTGCTGGTGGATGAGGCGCACGGGACTCATTTTTATTTTGGTGAAAATCTGCCTTTGAATGCTATGGCGGCAGGGGCGGATATGGCGGCAGTCAGTGTGCATAAGACCGGGGGATCGTTGACGCAAAGCTCCTTCCTGCTGTGCGGCAAGGACGTGAACCATGATTATGTGCGGCAGATCATCAATCTGACCCAGACCACCAGCGGCTCCTATCTGCTGATGGTTTCTCTGGATCTTGCCCGGAAGAATCTGAGCCTGCACGGCAAGGAGATCTTTGCCAAGACCCTGGAGTATTCCACCTACGCCCAGCGGGAGATCAACCGGATCGGAGGCTACTACGCCTTTGGCAGGGATCTGATCAACGGGGATACGGTGTATGATTTCGATTCCACCAAGGTCAGCGTGCATACCCGTGCCATTGGTCTTGCAGGGGTGGAGGTGTATGATATTCTCCGGGATGAGTATGACATTCAGATCGAGTTCGGGGACATCGGCAATATCCTTGCCATTGTGTCCGCTGGAGACCGTGCCTTGGAGATCGAGCGATTTATTGCGGCTTTGTCAGAGATCAAACGGATCTACGCCAAGGACAGTGCCGGCATGTTCGACCACGAGTACATCAATCCGGAGGTGGCGATGCCTCCCCAGCGGGCTTTCTACAGCGAGAAGGAATCCCTGCCGGTGGAAGCCTCCAAGGGACGCATCTGCGGCGAATTCGTCATGTGTTATCCGCCGGGTATCCCCATTCTGGCGCCGGGAGAGCAGATCACGGATGAGATCATCCGCTACATTCTCTACTCCAAGGAAAAGGGCTGTTTTATGACTGGTACGGAGGATATGTCCGTATCCCGCATCAATGTGGTCAAGTAACAGGAGGGATGGCTATGGCACTTTGGTTTACAGAGCAGCACACGGATGATGTGCGGTTTTCCATTCATATCAAGGAGCAGCTGTACTCCGGCAAAAGCTATTACCAGCAGATTGAAGTGTTTGATTCCTACGAATTCGGCAGGGTGCTGGTGCTGGACGGGTACATTATGCTGACGGAAAAGGATGAGCACATTTACCACGAGATGATGGTGCATGTACCCATGGCGTGCAATCCGGATATCCGGCGGGTGCTGGTGATCGGCGCCGGGGACGGAGGCACTGTTCGGGAGCTTTGCCGATATGACAGCATTACCCAGATCGATATGGTAGAGATCGACGAGCAGGTGGTGAAGGTCTGCAAGGAATACCTGCCTCAGACCGCATGCCGGCTGGAGGATCCCCGGGTGCATATTTACTACGAGGATGGGCTGAAATTCGTCCGCCGGGTGGAAGATACCTACGATCTTATCATTGTGGATTCCACGGACCCCTTCGGCCCGGGAGAAGGACTGTTCACCAAGGAATTTTACGGGAACTGCTTTACGGCGCTCCGGGAGCATGGCATTCTGACCAATCAGCATGAAAGCACATATTACGACAGCTACACATCCATGGTGAGCCGTACCCACCGGCGGATGCGTTCCGTATTCCCGGTTGCAATGGTGTACCAGGCGCATATTCCCACCTACCCCTCCGGGCACTGGCTCTTTGGCTTTGCCTCTAAAAATATTCACCCGGTGTATGATTTCAAGCCGGAGATCTGGGAACAGCTTGGGCTGGAAACGAAATATTATAATACGCAGCTGCATACGGGCTGCTTTGCGCTGCCCAATACAGTTCGGGAGGTACTGGAGCATGCTTGAGATAGAACGGAATGTGCATACCTTTTTGGGATGTGACAGGGATTATGCCTCCAGCGACCTGGTATTGTTCGGGGCACCCTTTGATTCTACCACCTCCTTCCGGCCGGGTACCCGGTTTGCTTCCGCCGCCATGCGGAACGAGAGCTTCGGCATCGAAACCTATTCCCCCTATCAGGATCGGGATCTGTCGGAAATTGCTGTGTTTGACGGGGGAGACCTGGAGCTGCCCTTTGGTGCGCCGGATGCTGCACTGGAACAGATCGAGCGGTTTACGGACGGGATCCTGACGGACGGGAAAATTCCCTGCATGATCGGCGGAGAGCATCTGGTCACGCTTGGGGCGGTGCGTGCAGCCGTGCGGAAGTATTCCGATCTGCACATCATTCACTTTGATGCTCATGCGGATCTGCGGATGGATTATCTGGGGGTGCAGCTGTCCCACGCCTGTGTGCTGCGCCGGTGTCATGAACTGGTAGGGGACGGACACATTCACCAATTTGGTATCCGCAGCGGAGATGGGGAGGAGTTTGCCTTTGCCAAGGCGCATACCCACATGCACCGGTTTAACTTCCAAGGATTGGAGGAAACCGTGGAACGGCTGCAGGGTGCCCCGGTGTATTTTACCCTGGATCTGGATGTACTGGATCCTTCGGATTTCTGCGGCACAGGAACGCCGGAGGCGGGAGGCGTGCATTTTGCAGAACTGCTGGATGCAGTCCGGCAGGTCATGGGCTTAAAGCCTGTGGCAATGGATATCAATGAGCTTTCTCCACACTACGACCAGAGCGGCGCATCCACTGCGCTTGCCTGCAAGCTGCTGCGGGAGATCATGCTGTATCGTTTAGCATAAAAGAGGAAAGGAACGGAACTATGGGAAGAGCTTTGATTATCGGCGCCGGCGGCGTCGCAGGAGTTGTGATTCACAAGTGCTGCCAGAACAGCGAAGTATTTGAGGAGATTTGCATTGCCAGCCGCACCAAGTCCAAGTGCGATGCCTACGCAGAACAGCTGAAGGATAAGACCAGGACCAGGATCACCACAGCACAGGTGGATGCGGACAATGTGGAGCAGCTGATCGCACTGATCGAGCAGTACAAGCCCCAGATCGTAATCAATGTGGCGCTGCCCTATCAGGATCTGACCATTATGGACGCATGCCTTGCAACCAAGGTTAACTACATGGATACTGCGAACTATGAACCGTTGGACACGGCAAAGTTTGAGTATAAGTGGCAGTGGGCATACCGGGAGCGCTTTGAAAAGGCGGGCATCACTGCCCTGCTGGGCAGCGGCTTTGATCCGGGCGTAACCGGCGTGTTCTCCGCTTATGCTATGAAGCATCATTTTGACGAGATCCACTATATCGACATTCTGGACTGCAACGGGGGAGATCATGGTTACCCCTTTGCCACCAATTTCAACCCGGAAATCAATATCCGGGAGGTTTCCGCCAACGGCAGCTACATTGAAAACGGCAAGTGGGTGGAGACCAAGCCCATGGAGATCAAGCGGGAGTATGACTTTGACGAGGTGGGCAAAAAGGATATGTACTTGCTGCACCATGAGGAGTTGGAATCCCTGGCGCTGAACATCAAGGGGATCAAGCGGATCCGGTTCTTTATGACCTTTGGGCAGAGCTATCTGACCCATCTGAAGTGCCTGGAGGACGTGGGTATGACCTCCATTGAGCCTATTGACTTTGAGGGTAAGAAGATCGTGCCCCTGCAGTTTTTGAAGGCTGTGCTGCCGGATCCGGCTTCTCTGGGTCCCCGCACCGTGGGTAAGACGAATATTGGCTGTATTTTCCAAGGCATCAAGGATGGCAAGGAAAAGACCTATTACCTGTACAATGTGTGCGATCACCAGGCATGCTACCGGGAGGTAGGCTCCCAGGCCATTTCCTACACCACCGGTGTGCCGGCTATGATCGGCGCTATGATGCTGCTGACCGGCAAGTGGAACAAGCCGGGTGTGTATAACATTGAGGAATTTGATCCGGATCCGTTTATGGAGGCTCTGAACAAGTGGGGTCTGCCCTGGCGTGAAAACTTCAACCCGGTACTGGTACCGTAACCGGGGGGCGGCGATGAAGGAACTGGAATCCCTGCACTTTGACCCGACTGCTGTGCCAACGCCCTGCTATATTGTGGATGAAGCCAGGCTCCGCCGGAATCTGGAACTGCTGCAAAGGGTGCAGCAGCGCTCCGGTGCAAAGATCCTGCTGGCACAAAAGGCGTTTTCCATGTACCGGACGTATCCCATGATTAGGGAATATCTTGCAGGCAGCACAGCCAGCGGTCTTTACGAAGCGAAGCTTGCCCGGGAAGAAATGGGGGGCGAGGTGCATATCTATTCTCCGGCGTATAAACCGGAGGAATTTGACGAAATTTTGCGGATCAGCGATCATATCGTGTTCAATTCCTGTGCCCAGTGGAAGCGGTATCGGGATCAGGTACAGGCATGCGGCAGGAAGATCAGTTGCGGATTGCGGATCAATCCGGAGTATGCAGAAACGGAAACGGATCTGTACAACCCTTGTTTCACCGGATCCCGGCTGGGCATCACCCTGGCGAATCTGGAGGAGGACGCCCTGGAGGGCCTGGATGGTCTG
This sequence comes from Ruminococcus sp. CAG:379, assembly GCF_000434255.1. Taxonomy (NCBI): domain Bacteria; kingdom Bacillati; phylum Bacillota; class Clostridia; order Eubacteriales; family Oscillospiraceae; genus Ruminococcus; species Ruminococcus sp. CAG:379. The sequence goes on from NZ_FR894812.1 coordinate 38,748, forward strand.
CATTTTCACACCATGTGCGAGCAGAATTCCGACACCCTGGAGCGTACGCTCCGGGTGGTGGAGGAGAAATTCGGCAGGTACCTGTCCCGGATGCAATGGGTGAATTTCGGTGGTGGTCATCATATCACCCGACCGGATTATGATGTGGAACTGCTGATCCGGCTGTGTCGGGACTTTGCGGAAAAATACCATGTACAGGTATACCTGGAGCCTGGAGAGGCTGTGGCGCTGCATGCCGGATATCTTGTAACCCAGGTGCTGGATTTCGTACACAACGGGCTGGATATTGCCATTGTGGACGCATCCGCAGCCTGTCATATGCCGGATGTACTGGAGATGCCCTATCGACCGGAGATTTTGGGGGCAGGACAGCCTGGTGAGCTGGCGTATACCTACCGACTTGGAGCGCCTACCTGCCTGGCAGGGGACGTGATCGGGGATTACTCCTTTGCTGCTCCTTTGCAGATCGGGGATCGGCTGGTGTTCTGCGATATGGCCATCTATTCCATGGTCAAGAACAACACCTTCAACGGCATGCCACTGCCGGCGATTCTGCTTGCCCATGCGGATGGAAGGGTGGAAACCGTCCGTCAGTTCGGGTATGCGGACTTTAAAATGCGATTGTAATCGGAAGCCGTATGTGAATGCATGCGGCTTTTTCTTTGTTTGCTGGTTTGTCAATGGTGCCGTCATACCTCCGCAGTTAACGGTAAATATACTGCCTGATCGCCGTCTTTGTTACCCCATATTTCTGCAAATATTTTAAGGCAATACCGCACAAAGCGCGCCTGGCGGCTTTGTACAGCATCTGTTGACGAATTATCCGTCATATCACACAGAAACTCCTTGAAATACGACAGTATTCCTGCGTCGTTTCTATGCAATCTGACGAAAAATCTGTTAGCACATCTACTGCACAATCTTTGTGCGTTATTGCCTTAAAAGGGATTGACGTAACTTCCTATCTTGTGTTGCACTGTTCATGGCAATTGGGAGCCTCCTTTGTTGCTTTTTTTGTGGTGACTTAACCGTAACACATTTGGTTATCTATTGCTATTTTTTGCATGTAACACTTTTATTGTAGACCTATATTTTACGGTGGTTTTTCGTTTTTGCTCTTGACAAATACAAAAAATAGTATATTCTATAAGTAGATACAAAGAAATTTATGTAAGTAAGTTACCCATTTGTGAACCATCATAAATTCCACATATAATGCAAAACAAGGAGGGCTTCGGATGGAAAAGCGCAAAAAGGGCTTTACACTGATTGAGTTGGTAGTGGTGATTGCTATTATAGGTGCATTGGCGGCAATTCTGGTTCCGGTGATGATGGGATATGTCCGCAAGTCACGGGTGGCTGCTGCCAATGACAATGCCAAGCAGAATTACAACACCGCTCTGGAGGTTGTAGCAGCCTGCAGTGCGGAATCTAACGGCTATGTGGTGGATTCCAGAAAATCAGTTACAGCAAGGAAAAATGACCTTCAATCCAAGTTAGGCGGTTGTTCAGATCCGGTGTTCCAAAGCTATTACCAGGAAATGATCGATCATTTGCAGATGGACGATAAGGGATATTATGGCGGTCTGTATGTGGGCAATGTGCCGGTTGCGGTAGTCTGGTCCAACAGCAGTGGGGACAATGCCATTCTGGGCAGATATCCGGACACCCTGCATACGGATGACACATACACCTGGACTGATTGGGAAAATGACTGTGCCCAGTTCCAGGCTGGCGGTTACACCAGCTGGCAGGAATACATGGCTGCACAGGGCGGTTGATTGCGTAGTTACAGTTTCTAAAACCCATCATCAAGAGATTTCTCCTGATGATGGGTTCTGTTTTTTTACGTATATGGTGGGACATGAAAATATTTTTTTCAATTTTTTCTTCCATTTCTATTGACAAAAATAATTTTTGGTAGTACAATATATTCAACGTAGCGTTATATTATTTATGTATTATCACAAGGAAGTGACAACATGGAGTACTACGCCCATACACGGGAGGATAAAAACCAGACCGTTTCGGAACATTTGCACGGTGTAGCGGATATGGCTGCTGGGTTTTCCATTGAAATGCTGCGGGATGCGGCATATATAGCCGGGCTATTTCATGATCTGGGAAAGTATGCGTTGGCGTTTCAGGATCGACTGCTGCGAGGGAGCAAAGAGGCCTATGAGCATTCTGCATGCGGTGCGATCGAGATCGGCAAGCTTGCACAGGATCCTACGGCTCGGCAGATGACCTATATGCTGCAATACTGCATTGCCGGACACCACACGGGTCTGCCGGACGGTGGGACTCCAGCGGACAGCCCGGATGGAGATAACACTCTGCATAGTCGTCTGAACCGGCAGAAGAACTACACCGGTCGCTGCGATTACAGTGGGTACACACAACAGATTTCGCTGCGGCTGCCGGATTACAGGGACGTGCTGGCAGAGCTGATGTCCTGCCGGGACAAAACGGAGCTGATAGAGCGGTACGCTTTTTTTACCCGGTATCTGTTTTCCTGCCTGACGGATGCGGATTTTCTAGATACGGAGGCTTTTTGCAATCCGGAAAGGGAACGGGGTCTCCAGGGAGATTTTCATGCACTGGAACGGGCATTGACCCAGAAGATGAACAGCTTTGTTTGTGATACTCCCTTGAAGCAGGCACGGGGCAGGCTGCAGCGGCAGGCACTTCACAACAGCCAGAGCTCAGATCCGGTCAGCATTCTGAACATGCCGACCGGTAGTGGCAAGACCCTGTGCAGCCTGCAGATCGCATTGCAAAAGTGTCGGATGCAGAAGCATAAGAAAAAGCGGATTATCTATGTGATTCCGTATACCAGCATCATTGAGCAGACCGCCGATACCTTTGCGCCTTTATGCGGGGAGCATACTCCGATTTTACAGCATCACTCCAACTTCTGCTTTGACAGCGAGGGCATTCCGGACAAGACCTCTCAAAAATTGAAACTTTCAACAGAAAATTGGGATGCACCGCTGATTATAACCACCAGCGTGCAGTTTTTTCAGTCGTTGTTTCATTACAAAAGCTCCGGTTTGAGAAAGCTGCACAATATTGCAGATTCTGTGATCATCCTGGACGAGGTGCATCTGCTGCCGGTGGACATGCTGCAGCCCTGCCTGCGGGGGATCGGGTATCTGACCCGGTACCTAAACTGCGAGTGCGTGTTCCTGTCTGCTACCATGCCGGACTACAAGCCCTTGTTCCGACAGTATCTCAACGGACAGCAGGGCGTAGATCTGATTACGCAAAAGGATGACTTTTCGTTCTTTCAGAAGTGTCGGTATACGAATCTGGGGGAGCAGGATCCGGAGCATGTGGCAGAGCTTGCGGCTAAGCACCGCAGCAGTCTGATCATTGTCAACAGCCGCCGTACCGCACGCCAGATGTATCAGCTGCTTTCCGGAAAAAAGTATCATCTGTCCACTTATATGACGCCCCATGACCGATCTGAAACCATCCGGAAAATCCAGTCTGCCCTGGAACAGGATGAACCTGTTTCGGTGGTATCCACCTCTCTGGTAGAGGCAGGTGTGGATCTGGACTTTGAGGCAGTGTTCCGACAGCTTGCCGGATTAGACAATATTTTGCAGTCCGGAGGCAGATGCAACCGGGAAGGGAAACGACCCATGGGGGATGTGTACATATTCCGGACGCAGGATAAGCCCCAGCGGGATATCCGGATCCGGGCGAGTATTGTTCAGGATCTGCTGGATCACGGGGCGGATCTTTCCACCGGTGCATGTGTGGAGGAGTATTACCGGCGGTTGTTTGATTTTAATGCCCAACTGATCCAGGAGAATTCCATTGCCCGGAATGCGGTTGGGTTTGACAGCATCCCATTTCGCAGCTATGCACAGGCCAATCAGTTTATCAAGGAAGAGACCGTAGCCGTAGTGATTGATAAGTGGGAGAGAACAGCGCAGCTGCTGGAGCAATTGTTTAATGGGGACAAGTGTGTTCGTCGGGAGCTGCAGCAGTATTCTGTAGCGCTGCGGGTATACGGGGAATTTGACCAGGCGTTGAAGCAGGGCTTGATACGGGATACGGGCTGCGGCGTGTATGTGTTGTCGAATCCGGATAACTATGATCCGGAAACGGGCTTGGATCTGGGAATTCAGCCAATTTATATGGCGTAAAAGTGATGCGTAAGAAAGGAGCGATACAATGGGATATGGTTTTAAGATCCTGGTGGAAGGAGAGTATGCGCTGTTCACCCGACCGGAATTCAAGGTGGAACGGGTCAGCTATGATGTGCCGACGGTGTCGGCTATGGAAGGATTGATCAAGTCCATTTACTGGAAGCCGGCGATCCGGATCGTCATCGACAAGATCGTGGTGTTCCATCCGATCCGGTTTATCAACATCCGGCGGAACGAGGTGTCCCAGAAGATACCGCTGGCATCTGTGAAAAAGCAGATGAATGGGAAAGGCACTGTGGAGGTTCTTACCTCACAGATACGGAGTCAGCGAGCCAGCATGCTGCTGCGGGACGTGAAATATGGAGTAGAGTTCCACTTCGAGATGACGGGACTTCAGTCACAGCACCCCGATGAAAGCCCGGAAAAGCACTATAATATTATGCTGCGGCGGCTCCGGAATGGTCAGCATTTCCGTCAGCCCTGTCTTGGATGCAGAGAATTTGCCGTCCGGCGGCTGGAGCTGGTGGATACATTTGATCTGTCCCAGGTGGATCCATCCCTCAAAGGCGATGTGGATCTTGGGGTTATGCTGTACGGTCTGCGGTTCCGGGACGGAGGCGTGCCCGTGAATCAAGATTGGGATGCACCACAGTTTTCTGACGCTGCGGATCCGATGTACTATCGTCCCCATATGATCGATGGTGTCATTGACGTGGCAAAATACAGGGAGGGGATTCTATGCTGATCAAAGCGTTGTGCGACTATGCGGAAAAGCAGCAGGCTTCATCTTCTCAAAATGCCTCCGTACCGGAATATTACCGGCCACAGAAGATCTCCTACCGGATTGTGCTTTCGCCGGAGGGGAAACTGCTGGATATTCTCCCCCAGCAGCATTTGGAGACTTATTATGACAAAAAGGGTAAGGAAAAGCAGAAGGATGTTCCGGATACGATCTATTTGCCGATCCGGACGGAGAAATCAGGGATCGAGTCCAATTATATAGAGCATCGTCCGCTGTATATTTTCGGATTGAACTATGAAAAGGAGAATAATCAGGGCTTTTTGACGCCGGATGACAGGACAAACAAGGCAAGAAAATCTCACAAGGCATTTGTGGAGCATGAGCTGGCATTTATGGATGGTCTGGATTCCGAGATTTGCACGGCATATCGGCGATTTCTTGAAACCTGGGATCCGGAGCAGGAAACGGAAAACCCGGTTCTCCGGCAGTTGGGTGCTGCTTATAGCGGTTCTTACTTTGGATTTACCCTTGGCATAGGCAAGGCGAATCTGGAGGAAGATCCGGAGCTGATCGCCAAGTATCAGGAAATCTACCGGAAGGCACATTGTCAGACGGACACGGAGACGGATACAGTTTGCAGCATCCTGGGAGAACGTCTGCCCATTGCACGTCTGCACAACAAGATCAAGCTTCATGGCGGACAATCTTCCGGCTGTCAGTTGGTCTGCATGAATGACGATGCCTTTGAATCCTACGGGAAGACCCAGTCCTTCAACAGCGGCGTTTCCGATAAGGCTATGAAGCTTTATACCGATCAGCTACGTAATCTGTTGGAAGACTCACAGCATCATGTGCTGCTGAATAGTATGACAGTGGTGTTCTTCGCCATGTGCCAGAACGATGAGCCACAGTGTGACTTTTTTGCTTCCATGCTGGGCGGTTCGATGGATCAACAAACAGAACAGAGCATCCAGAAGCTGCTGACTTATGCGAAAGGTGGGTACACGGGAGATCCGGAGACAATCCGGCGGATGGAGGAGATGAACAACGTCACCTTTTATGTAGCTGGGTTTACGCCTAATGCTGCACGGATCTGTCAGAAGTTTATTTACCGGGATCGGTTCGGAAATCTGATTCAGAATCTGCTGAAGCATCAGGAGGATCTGCGAATCCGGGAGCAGGACACACATCCTATTCCCTTTAAGTGGATCAACAAAGAACTGGTTTCGCCGAAATCGTCCAATAAGGACGTACCGCCACCTTTGGAATCCAGCATCATTCTGGCGGCTTTGCAGAACACCCGGTATCCGGATGCGCTGCTGGCTACCGTGGTTCGTCGGGTTAAGACAGACCAGGACGATGAAAATGACGCCAAGGGCGGAAAATATATCAAGTTGAATCTGGTGCGGGCAGGGATCATCAAGGCTTGCCTGAACCGAAAAAATCACAAGGAGGAAATTACTATGGCGTGGAACGAGGAAAACAGGAATCCGGCATATATTTGCGGAGGATTGTTTGCGGTGTATGAGAAGCTCCAGCAAGACGCTACGCCGGGAACCCTGAACCGGACGATCAAGGATGCATATTTTTCTTCTGCATGCTCCCGACCGGCAAGCGTATTCCCCACACTGGCGAAGCTGTCTCAGAATCACCTGCACAAGCTGGGCGAGGGTGGACGTGTTTTTTACGGGCGGCTTGTAGGCGGCTTAATGAATCAGCTGGAGGGAGAGTTTCCACAAACCTTGTCGCTGGATGACCAGGGGCGGTTTATTATCGGGTATTATCAGATGAATCAGAAGCTGTACACACGTAATGAAGAAACCAAAGAAGACGAGAATTGAAAGGATGGATTAGTATGGAAAACAAGGCGATTGAAAACAGATATGAATTTGTTATGTTGTTTGATGTAGAAAATGGAAATCCCAACGGAGATCCAGATGCAGGCAATATGCCCCGGACAGACCCGGAAACCTCCCTGGGCATTGTGACAGATGTGTGCCTTAAGCGAAAGATCCGCAATTTTGTGGAGCTTTATAAAGAGGGAGAGCCGGGCTACAATATTCTAATCAAAGCGGATAAAGCTCTGAATACTAAATTCACAGCGGCATACGATGCGCTGGGATTGGAGAAGGGACAAAAGGGGAAAAATACGGAGGACGTGGAAAAAGCAAAGAAATATATCTGTGACAACTACTTTGACGTGCGCACCTTTGGCGCTGTTATGAATACGGGCGTTGATCGTTGCGGTATTGTGAGAGGTCCGGTGCAGCTCAACTTTGCCAGAAGCCTGGATCCGGTTGCTGTGCAGGATATTACCATCACCCGTCAGGCTGTTACAGATGAGACGGACTTCAAGGAACGTAAGCAGAGTGAAATGGGTAAAAAAAGTCTGATCCCCTACGGTCTGTACCGGGCGGAGGGCTATGTTTCTGCTATGCTGGCGCAGCGGGTAACCGGCTTTTCCGAGGAGGATCTGGAACTGTTGTGGACGGCTATCATCAACATGTTTGAAGGGGACAGAAGCGCTGCCAGAGGAAAAATGAGCATGCGTAAGCTGTTTGTATTCAAGCACGCCTCTGCTCTGGGCAATGCCCCGGCACAGACATTGTTTGACAAGATCCAGGTGCAGAAAAAGGAAGGCGTTAATCCGCCCCGTGCGTATACGGATTACACAGTCACTGTGGATCGGAATATGCCGGATGGGGTGGAACTCATCGAAAAGCTGTGAACGACCGGACGATCAACATCCGGAATATCCAGCATTTTCTATACTGTCCCCGGCGGTACGCCCTGCTGGAACTGAACAATGACTGGGCAGAGAATGCATTTGTTGTAAAGGCGGACATCCTCCACCAGCATGTACACGATGGAAGTCACAGTTTTTCAGACAGCAAAAAGATCGTTCGCAGCAATATTGCGATCTACAACGATCTGCCTCAGTATGACCTGTATGGCATGACCGACTGTGTGGAATTTGTACGGAGCAGCCAGGGCGTTTCAATCCCGGGCTGTTCCGGCAAATATGCAGTGCGGCTTGTAGAATATAAGCCCAAAGCACCCAAGGATGGGGGATTTCGGGAAACGGATGCTATACAGGTATTTGCACAGAAGGTGTGTGCCGATTTTGTATGGCATTGCAGCAGCGAGGCATATCTGTATTATGCGGATACCAAAAAGCGAATCCGGCTGCCCTTTGACACGGAGTATGCGGCTTACGATAGTCTGCTGCAAAGGCTGCTTCAGGATATGCGGACGTTGCTGGAACAAAAGCAGATTCCGCCACGGAAAAAGGGACAGAAATGTTCCGGCTGCTCCCTGACGGATCTGTGTTTTCCAAAGGAAAAGCCTTATTGTGTCCGGGATCTGATTTTGTCCCAGAAGGGGGTGGAGCAGGAATGAAACGCCTGCTGAATGCGCTGTATATACTGGATGAAACCACATGGCTTACCCTGGATGGCGAGAATATTGTCTGCACCTGCGATGGTCGAGAGAAATTTCGACTGCCTTTTTCCAATATCGAGGAAATCTATTGCTTTTGTTATCCGGGCTGTTCACCGGCACTGATGGGGAAATGCGCAGAGATGGGAATCAGTCTGAATTTTCTTTCCCCCTCGGGCACATTCCTTGCCCGGGTACAGGGCAAAACGAGAGGAAATATTTTTCTGAGGAAAGCCCAGTTTCAGCGGTTTGAACATCCGGACTTGCTGCTGGCGCAGAATACAGTGGCAGCAAAGCTGTCCAACACCCGGTATCTGCTCCGGCGTTCTCTGCGGGATAATCCGTCTCTGGATGCAGATGGTGAAGTGCGCGGCTGTATTTCCTATCTGGAAAGCGGCATGGAGCGGGTATATGAGTTGCGGGATACAGAAACCATTATGGGCCTGGAAGGGAACTGTGCAAAGGCGTACTTTAATATTTTTGACCGGTTGATCCTACAGCAGAAAGACCTATTTTATCTGACCGGACGCACAAAGCGTCCGCCGCTTGATCCTGTAAATGCAGTGTTGTCTTTTTTGTATACCATGATGACCAGCAGCTATGCTTCTGCACTGGAAGGTGTGGGACTGGACAGCTGCTATGGTTTTTACCATGCACTTCGCTCCGGAAGAAGCAGTCTTGCATGCGATCTGGTGGAGGAAGCACGTTGCATTGCAGAGCGACTGACGCTGACTTTGATTAACCTTAGAAAATTAAACGGCGGAGATTTTGAACGGCAGGAAAGCGGTGCGGTATTTTTGAGCAAGGACGGAAAGCGAAAGGTGCTGACAGCGTGGCAGGAGAAAAAGCGTACCACGATACAGCATCCATATCTGAACGAGAAAATACCCTTGGGACTGCTTCCTTTTGTACAAAGCTCTTTGCTGGCCAAGTATGTGCGGGGGGAGATATCTGAGTATCCTTGCTATTTATTAAAGTAGGTGATGGACATGATGGTTTTAGTCAGCTATGATGTATCCACGGTCGATCAAAAGGGAAGGGCTCGTCTGCGGAAGGTGGCAAAAGCGTGCCAGAATTACGGACAACGAGTGCAGAATTCCGTGTTTGAAATTGATTTGGACTACGGAACCTTTTGCAAGGTAAAAGAAAAACTGATGCAGTTAATTGATGTGCAAAAGGACAGCCTTCGCTTTTATTATCTCGGAAACAATTGGCACAGACGAGTGGAGCATTTTGGCGCTAAGGATACCTATGATCCGGAAGGCGCATTGATTTTGTGATCTGCGAACTGCCGGTAATTTGATTTTTGTGGATTGTTCGCAAGGAAATGTCGCATGATTGTGAATAAATAATGAACGAAACAGTGCTGTTTTGTGCATATAAGTCCGTCCTGTGTGAGGGAATGACCTTGGAGACACAATATCTAGGGTCACGCCCTACACGGGCGTGTGAGTTGAAATTTTTGCGGTGAACAGGGAAGTGGCAAAACCACTTGTCACGCCCTACACGGGCGTGTGAGTTGAAATTTGATCTCTGAGCATGCTCCTGAGTCCCTCGGCAGTCACGCCCTACACGGGCGTGTGAGTTGAAATGATAAGGCAAAGGTTTATTGCTATGGTCAAGCCGTCACGCCCTACACGGGCGTGTG
>NZ_FR894813.1:0-8806 GCF_000434255.1 Ruminococcus sp. CAG:379
TACAGTAGAAAGACAATGAATATATCGCCAATAGAGCATTACGCTCTATTGGCATATATTTATATTTTAGCTAAATAATCTTTGAGAGGGTGTGCTGTATGGCGTCAGCTGCACAGAAGAGTATTAAATCCATCAGTTACGCCAAGTATGGATACATGTTTATAGCACCTTTTTTTATTGTCTATTGCATTTTCCAGCTTTGGCCATTGATCAACACATTTCGTTTGAGCTTCTACGGCAACGGCAAAACGCTTGAAACCTTTGTCGGGCTGAAGAACTTCCAGAACATTCTGTTCGGATCGGAAACAAGTATTCCCGCTCAGGCGATTCACGAAGAATTCTTCAATTATTTCCAGAACACCATTATCATCTGGCTGGGTAACTTTGTTCCCCAGATCATTCTGTCTTTGCTGCTGGCTGTTTGGTTTACAGATGCCAAGCTTAAAATTCCCGGAAAGGGATTTTTTAAGGTTATCATGTATATGCCGAACATCATCACTGCAGCATCCGTATCCGCACTGTTCCTGGTTCTGTTCGGGGATGGTAAATACGGCGCAATCAACTCCCTGTTGCTGAGCAAAGAAATGATCGTAGAGCCGATCCGGTTTATTACCGATAAGACCAACTCCAGAATCCTGGTTATGTTCATCCAGACCTGGATGTGGTTCGGCAACACCATGATCATGCTTATGTCCGGTATCATGGGTATCAACCCGTCTCTGTTTGAGGCTGCGAATATCGACGGTGCAAACAGCTTCCAGATTTTCCGCAAGGTAACTCTGCCGTTGCTGCGTCCCATCATGGTTTACACCTTGATTACCTCCATGATCGGTGGTTTGCAGATGTTTGATATTCCGTATCTGCTGCATACGGGCAACACTTTGGTTCCGCATATTCAGACTGCTGCAGTCTTTGTATATGAAAAGTTCCATAAGACTCCGTATTCTCCGAGTTACGGCTACTCTGCGGCTGCGTCCGTGATTCTGTTCTTCATCACAGGCATTCTGGGTATCTTTGTATTCTTCTTCAACCGGGATAAGGATGAAGCAGAACGGAAGAAAAAGCTCAAGAAGCTGAAAAAGCAGGCTAAGATGAGAAACAAGGGATTTGGAGGGCTTGATTTATGAGTAAAAAAGTAGTTTACGGCAAGAGCTCTGAAGCAAGCTATACCAGAAACACCCGGATCAAGTCTGCGATCATCGTGATTGTACTGCTTTTGTTGACGGTTATCTGTCTGCTTCCGCTGTACATTCTGATCATCAACTCTACCCGGAATGTAACCCAGATTACAACAGAAGGCGTATCCCTCATTCCCGGTAGCTCCTTGATCCGTAATATCAAGGAATTGCTGAACAATGATCTGTACGCCATGGTATATGACCCGCTGATCGGTCTGCGGAATAGCTTATTCTTGGCAGGCTCCTCCACATTCTTGATCGTGTTCTTCTCCGCCATGACAGCATACGGTTTGGTTGTGTATGACTTCAAGGCAAAGGGCATTGCGTTCACCTTTATTCTGGCTGTTATGATGGTGCCGGTTCAGGTTACATCCACCGGCTTCCTGCAGTTCATGATTCAGTTGGATCTGGAGGATACATACTGGCCGTTGATTATTCCGGGCATTGCGTCACCGGCGATCGTGTTCTTCATGCGGCAATCGCTGAAGTCTACTTTCCCTCTTGAAATTGTCGAAGCTGCTCGAATTGATGGCTGCGGCGAATTCAAGACCTTTATCAAGATTGCAATCCCCATGATGAAGCCGGCAATTGCCGTTCAGGCGATTTTCGCATTCATCTCTAAGTGGAATGACTATTACACCACTTCCATGATTCTGATTTCCGGTAAGTTGCAACAGAAGACTTTGCCGATGATGGTAAGTGCGGTTATGTCGAACGATAAGACTGCTGACTACGGTGTCAACTACACCGCAATCATGCTGTCCATTATCCCGGTCTGCGCAGTTTACTTGGCGCTCTCCAAGTTCATCATTGCCGGCGTAGCACTCGGTGGTGTAAAGGAATAATTTCACACATCGGAAAGCAGGGTATGTACTGTACCCTGCTTTTTTATTTGGGGGTAGTTTATGATGCACGATTATTTGCAGGGGCATGCCACAGCTGCCTACCGCTTTTTCGGTGCACATCCCGACCAGAACGGCTGTCAGTTTCGGGTTTATGCACCAAAGGCAAGACGGGTCTGGCTCATATGCAGTCACAATGGCTGGGAGCCGATCCCCATGGATTATGATTTTTCCGGCTTTTATGCTTTGTATGCACCTGGGGCGACGCCTGGGGATATGTACAAGTTCCGGATTGAGCAGGCGGACGGCAGAATCGTGGACAAGGCGGATCCATACGGGGTGCAGATGGAACTGCGCCCGAAAACAGCAAGCATTATAAACCGGCTGGATGAATTCAAGTTTACGGACGCCGTCTGGATGCACAAGCGGGACATTGGGTACAACATTCCCGTGAATATTTATGAGCTTCACTGTGGCTCCTGGCGGCAAAAGCCCCATGACCCAAATCAGGAGGAAGACTTTGGATGGCTCAACTACCGGGAGCTTGCAAAGGAATTGATCCCCTATCTGAAGGAAAACCACTTTACGCATGTGGAACTGCTGCCCTTGTCGGAGCATCCTTTCGACGGATCCTGGGGCTACCAGGTCAGTGGGTTTTATGCTGTTACCTCACGCTATGGAACCCCACAGGATTTCATGGCGTTTGTAGACGCTTGTCATGCCAACGGGATCGGGGTCATCCTGGATTTCGTGCCGGTGCACTTTGTGACTGATGAGTTTTCCTTGATTCGTTTTGACGGTACACCTCTTTATGAGTATGAGGAACAGGATATTGCTTACAGCCAGTGGGGAAGCTGTAACTTCGATTACTACAAGCCAACGGTTCGCAGTTTTCTGATTTCTGCTGCATGCTTCTGGCTGGAGCACTATCATGTGGACGGACTGCGGATGGATGCCATCAGCAACGTGCTGTACTGGCAGGGGGATATGTCCCGGGGAATCAACATTGGGGGCGTTCAGTTTCTCAAGGAGTTGAATTACCAGATCAAGCAGCGGTTTCCCAACGTAATGCTGATCGCCGAGGATTCCACCAACTTCTTGAAGGTGACGGCTCCGGTGCATTATGACGGGCTGGGCTTTGACTACAAATGGGATATGGGCTGGATGAACGATACTCTGGATTTTTTCCGGATGCCGCCTGCTCAGCGTTGCTCCAGATATCACCAGCTTTCCTTTTCCATGATGTATTTCAGCAGCGAGCTGTATTTGCTCCCCTTTTCCCACGATGAAGTGGTGCATGGAAAAGCCACCATCATGCAGAAAATGTGGGGGAATTATCAGGTGAAGTTTCCCCAGTGCCGGGCACTTTACGCCTACATGTTTACTCATCCGGGAAAAAAACTCAATTTCATGGGCAATGAGATCGGGCATTTCCGGGAGTGGGACGAAAAGGTGGAGGTGGACTGGTTCCTGCAAAAATACCCGCTCCACGATTCCTTCCACCAGTATTTCCGCCGGTTGTGCCAACTGTATCAGACCATGCCGGCGCTGTACATGAATGAGTACGATCCCACTGCATTCTGCTGGCTGGAAGTGGATGCACCGGAGGCGTGTGTATATGCCTACCGCCGGAGCGCCAATGGGCAGGCTGTGATCACTGTGCTGAATCTGTCTGACCGAAGCTATGCTCCCTTCTATGTGGGTGTGGATGCCCCCTGCGCTATGCGGGAAGTGCTGAACAGCGACGCTTTTTGCTGGAGCGGTGAGGGTATGGTGAATGAGGGCGTTATCATAACGGAGAAGAAAGCCCATAAAGGGCGGAGCTACCGGTTTGCTGTGAAGCTGGCACCCTTTTCTGCGTCCATTCTGGAAGTGATCCCGCCCAAACAGTCACAGGCGAAGACAAAAAAATAGACATTGCTGCGAACATCCGGAGAAATTCTCCGGATGTTTCTTTTTGGGGCTTGACAAATCATGCAGAGTATGCTATGATTCTATCAGTAAGCATACGCTAACTTGTGCAGACGTTGGAACTGCTTTTTTAAAGCAGATATGTTAGCCAAAGCTAACCGAAAGGAGGGTGCATATGTCCAAACAGGAGTGCCGGCAATTTGAGCAAAAGCTTGCCTATCATACAGCTCCGTCCCTGCTGGGAATCAAATGCGCAAATCTGGTTTCTCTGCGGTTGGATCAATTTGATGTGGCAGAGCAAAGCGCCCGATTTAATCGCAAGGCAGTGAGCCGTGGACTGAAGATCCGGTTGATGTGCCGCTGTCAGCGGTGCATGCTGGTTCTGGTTTATAACGAGAAGCTGCTGTCGGCAAGTCTGGCGGATCCCTGTCGCCGAAGAATCCTTGCACGATATGGCTATGCCCCTGAACCGGATCTCCAACGGGATCTGGATCGACTTGTCCAGCGCATGGGGCAGGCGGTTGAATTTCCCCACGAGATCGGCATCTTTCTGGGGTATCCCACGGAGGATGTGGAAGGGTTCATTGCCCACAAGGGGGAGCACTACAAGCTGTGCGGCAGCTGGAAGGTATACGGGGATCCGGAACAAGCCCAGCGCAGCTTTCGGAATTATGAGCGGTGCAGGAAATTCCTGTGCAATAAGCTAAACCAGGGCGTGGACATTTATCGCGCACTGAAGATTTCTTAGGAGGTTTCATATGAAGACAGCAGTGATTTATTGGAGCGGAACCGGCAACACGGAGCAGATGGCCATGGCTGTGGCTGAGGGCGCAGGTGCTGACCTGTTTAAGGTATCGGAGTTTAACGGCAAGATCGCTGATTATGATCGGATCGCATTGGGCTGCCCGGCAATGGGCGCTGAGGAACTGGAGGAAACCGAGTTTGAGCCCTTTTTCGCCTCCATCGAAGGTGAGCTGAGCGGCAAGACCGTGGGTCTGTTCGGATCCTATGGCTGGGGTGATGGAGAGTGGATGCGTTCCTGGGTGGATCGTGCGACTGGGGCAGGCGCCACGGTGCTGGATGGGGAAGGACTCATGGCAAATGAAGCGCCCTCCGACGAGGCACTGGAAAAGTGCAAGGCCTTCGGCGCAAGGCTTGCCCAGTAAATGCCATAAGAATTCACAGAAAAGCCTGCTTTTATGCGGGCTTTTCTGTTTATGTGGATGAAAAACCAGTCAGGGCTTGACAGATGCATTGTTTTGGAGTATTCTATTTGTAGTTAGCTAACACTAACCAATTGGAAGGAGGGGTATTATGTTCCTTGAAATCCGTGGAATTAAAAAGCATTTTGGCGAGGGCGAAAGCCGGGTAGAGGTACTCAAAGGCATCGACCTGGAAATTGCAAAGGGGGAGATTTGTGTTCTGCTGGGACCATCCGGCAGCGGCAAGTCCACCCTGTTGAATATCATCGGCGGCATCGACAATGCGGACAGCGGCTACATTTCCATCAATAGGGAAAAGACCGCAGAGATGAACGAAAAAGCGCTGACCCTGTACCGCCGGAAGCATCTGGGGTACATTTTTCAGATGTACAACCTGATTCCCAATCTGAATATCAAAGAAAATGTGGAGGTAGGGGCATACCTCAGCGACAATCCACTGGATGTGGATGAGCTGCTCAAGACCCTGGGACTGTATGAGCATCGGCATAAGCTGCCCAATCAGCTGTCCGGCGGTCAGCAGCAGCGTACCGCCATCGGAAGAGCCATTGTAAAGAATCCGGATATTCTGCTGTGTGATGAGCCGACCGGTGCATTGGATTACAACACCTCCAAGGAGATTCTGAAGCTGATCGAAGAGGTGAACCGGAAATTTGGCAATACGGTAATCATGGTGACCCACAATGATGCCATTAAGCTGATGGCGGATCGGGTGGTTAAGCTGCGGGATGGAACGATCCGGAAGAATTACCTAAACGAGCACCGGACAAGTGCGGCAGAGCTGGAATGGTAGGGAGGGAGTTTGATGAAAAATCCTCTGAACAAGCGGCTGCCCCGGGAGCTGAAAAGCGAAATCGGCAAGTACATTGTGTTGTTTCTGTTCCTGGCGGGCATGATTTCCATTGTGTCCGGCTTCCTGGTTGCCAACCGGAGCATGATTATCACTTACGATGAAAGCTTTGACAAGTATAACATTGAGGATGGCAACTTTGAGCTGTATGCCCAGGCAAATGATGCGCTGCTGGAGCAGCTGAATGGGGAGAAGCTGACGGTGTACCCGAATTTCTACCTGGAGCGTGAAACCGCCCAGGTGGACAGCACCCTGCGAATCTTTGCCAACCGGGAACAGGTGGATAAGGTTTGCCTGATGGAGGGTGCATTGCCGGAGCGGACGGATGAGATCGCCATTGACCGGATGTATGCGGACAACAACAGCCTGTTCGTGGGGGATACGCTGACGGTGGGGGAGAAGCCCCTGCGTATCACCGGACTGGTTGCCCTGTCGGATTACAGCGCTCTGTATGCCAGCCCCTCGGACATGATGTTTGACTCCATCAAATTTGGAGTGGCGATTATGACCCGGGAGGGCTTGGACAGCATGGGAGATGCCCATTTCCACTACAGCTACGCCTGGATCTATGACGATCCTCCGGCGGACGACTCCCAGGCAAAGGAAATGTCCGAAGCCTTTCTGAAAACCCTGGCAGCAGATGCAGAAGCGGAGCAGAATGAGGTCACCGGTTTTATCCCCGCCTACAGCAACCAGGCGATTATTTTCACCGGTTCAGATCTGAAGGGGGACAATACCATGATTACCGTGTTCCTGTACGTGGTGATCCTCATGATTGCCTTTGTCTTTGCCATCACTGCCAGCAACACCATTTCCAAGGAAGCCAACGTGATTGGTACTCTCCGGGCATCCGGTTACACAAGGGGCGAGTTGGTGCGGCATTACATGACCATGCCCATGCTGGTGATGCTGGTGGCAGCCATTGTGGGAAATGTGCTGGGGTATACCCTGCTCAAGCAGTACATAGCGGATATGTATTACGGCAGTTACAGCCTGCCCACCTATGTGACCCACTGGAATGGGGACGCTTTTGTCAAGACCACAGTGGTACCCCTGATCCTTATGTTCTGCATCAATCTGCTGGTGCTGGTGAACAAGATGAGCCTTTCGCCGCTGAAATTCCTGCGGCGGGATCTGAAACGCCGGCAGAAGAAAAAGGCGTTCAAGCTGAATACGAAAATCGGCATTCTCAAGCGGTTCCGGCTGCGTGTGATCTTCCAGAATATGCCAAACTATGTGACGATTATCATTGGTGTCTTGTTCGCCAATTTCCTGCTGCTGTTCGGGTTTATGTTCGGCCCCCTGCTGGATCACTACCAGGAGGAGATCACCGGCAATCTGATCTGTCAGTATCAGTATGTGCTGAAGGTGCCCCAGGAAACCAACACCCCCGGCGCAGAGAAATACAGTGTTGCATCGCTGAAAACGGTGGATGATAAGCGGAAAAGCGAGGATGTGACCGTTTACGGAGTGGTGCCGGACAGTGCTTATCTGGATCTGAACTTTGACGGGGGCGTGGTGATCTCCAATGCCTATGCGGAAAAGTTCGGGCTTTCCGCCGGAGATACCCTTCGGGTGAAGGAGGCATACGGGGACAAGGAATACAGCTTCCCCATCAAGGGCGTGCATTATTATCCTGCCGGCATTGCCGTGTTTATGGAGCAAAGTGCATTCCACAGCACATTTGACCAGCCGGCGGATGCCTTCAACGGCTATTTTTCCAACCAGAAGATCACGGACATTGAGGATCTGTACGTTGCCACCACTATTACAGTGGACGATATGACCAAGACCTCCCGGCAGTTGAAGCAGTCCATGGGCAATATGATGGTGCTCTATCTGGTGTTCGGGGTTGCCATGTTCATGCTGATTGTGTATCTCCTGTCCAAGATCATTCTGGAGAAGAATGCCCAGTCCATTTCCATGACCAAAATCCTGGGCTACAGCAATCGGGAAATCAACAGTCTGTACATTACCACCACTTCCCTTGTGGTGATCGGTTCCATGCTGCTGACCATTCCCCTGTGCGCATACCTGATGAAAACCGTGTGCGTGTATATTTTCTCGGATTACTCCGGCTGGTTCGCATACTATGTGCCGCTTACGGTGTATGTGAAGATGTTCCTGCTTGGCGTGTGCAGCTACCTTGCGGTGGCATACCTCCAGACCCGGAGCATCAAGGGCGTGCCTCTGGGAGAAGCCCTCAAAAATGTGGAATAATCACCGCCTTGTAAAAAACGGGCACCAAGCATTTCGCTTGGTGCCCGTTTTGCGTGAAGGCAATACCGTACAGAGCCTGCCCTAGTCCTGGTGTTTTTTCCGCAGTTCCTGGAGGATCAGCAGAGAAACGGCAATGATCGTGAGATTCACCAAGATGGAGAGCACGTCCAATGCCTGCTTCAAAGTGCTTTTTGATTCCTGCGCCGGGTATTTGATGGTTTGATGCATGTGTTCCTCCTTACGCTTCCAAGACAGTCAATTCATGTGCCAGCTTGGCTTTTGCCAGCTCTGTTTGCTGTTCCCCCTCCAACAGGAGTACATGTGTGCCGTTGGAGCAGACAATGCGTCCATCCGGCAGCAGGGCGTAATCCAGCACCCCGTGCCGCAGCACGGTTTCCTTTCCGTCCGGATCAATCCGCAGCAGTACCCGGTTCCGGGGACAGATTCCCGGATACTTGTCCCCAGCCTGCTGATTTTGTCTGCGGTTCTCCTCCGCTTTTAGCATGTTTTCCGCAAGGAACATCTCCTGGGGCGTTCTGTGCTTTGCCTTTTCGCTGCGGGAGGAATTGCTCCGCAGCGGCTCGC
>NZ_FR894813.1:8826-20392 GCF_000434255.1 Ruminococcus sp. CAG:379
GCGGCTCGCCGCCGTACCGCATAGAGAAATAGTTCAGCAGTCCCCCGATGGCCTTTACGATCCGAACCGGGAACAGCACGATATCCTTCAGCAGATTGTCATGCTTCTCCCCATCGTCATAGGGCTGTCGGATGCAGTATAGGGCACCGTCCGGTGCCTCCCGGGGAACCAGGTAATCATAAGCCGGATTGCTGCACAGGGTATCCAGACTCCCGGCGGCTGGCGCATATGCCAGGATCTCGTAAGGTCCCAGCTTGACAATGCCACCAGAATCAGAACGGGCGTATCCGGCACTGCTGCACAGAATCCGGCTGCCGTCCGGAGACCAGCTGGGATGACACTCCGTAGTGTCTCCATCGGTAATATCCGTTTCCTCGTTGTCATCCAGATCCAGAATGCTCAGATGCAACATCATGGGATCGCTTCCAATGCACATGGCAAGCTGCTGACCTCGCCGATCCATGCCGCCAAAGTGCAGATTCTGCCGGGTCAGCACATGCCCTTCCGCCTTGGCTGCCGGATCCAGATCCCGGCGATACAAGCCGCCTACCTCGTCCAGCTCTACGGCATACAGCATGCCTGCCGGATCCGGCACAAGTCCGTGCAACCCCATGTGGATCCGTGCAGGATCCACGGGCGCATTGTCCACAGCTCCGGTAAACATAGCACCGGTGCCACTGGTTTTCCAGGACTTTGCATCGTGAATGCTCTGCATGGTGGCAAGGTAGTTCTGATACCGAATGCTGGACAGAGCAGTTGTCTTTCCGTCCTCCCATACATAGAGCTGTT
Source organism: Ruminococcus sp. CAG:379 (assembly GCF_000434255.1). Taxonomy (NCBI): domain Bacteria; kingdom Bacillati; phylum Bacillota; class Clostridia; order Eubacteriales; family Oscillospiraceae; genus Ruminococcus; species Ruminococcus sp. CAG:379. The sequence continues at coordinate 9,616 of NZ_FR894813.1, forward strand.
TTTCAGCGATGTATCCGATCCGCATGTCATTCCCTCCTGTCCTTGGCATGGCTCAGCAGATTCTGCTCTTTGCGGATCCGTCCATCCCGCAGCAGTTCCACCAGCGTGGTGTAATCGTCCCGGTCAATGGCATCCCGGTACGCTTGTAGGTTTTCAATCAGGGTATTCAGTTCAAACAGCAGGGGCTTGCGATTCTCCAGGAACAGGGACGCCCACATTTCCTCGTTCAGAGTGGCAGTACGAGTCATATCTTGAAAGCTGCCTCCGGAATAGCCGTTCTCCTGTTCCAGGGTGGGGCTTTTCACATAGGCGCTGGACACCACATGGGCAAGCTGGGATGTGTAAGCGATCATGGCATCGTGCCCCTCCGGCGTGGTTTCCACAATATGTGCAAAGCCCAGGTCATGCACCAGTTGTTCCAGAATGCAGACAGCCTCCTTGCTGGTCTGAGGGATGGGAGTGATGATGCAGTTTGCCCCCAGAAACAGACTGCCGTCCGAGAAGGGATAGCCGAATCGTTCCTTGCCTGCCATGGGGTGCATGCCCACATACCGCTGCCCATATTCCGCTGCCAGTTCTGTCACATGCTCTACCAAAGCCCCCTTGATGCCGCATACGTCTGTGAGCATGGCGCCCGGCCGGAAATCCGGAATGTGGGTGTCAAAAAACGCCCTGGCAGCCCGGGGATGCAGGCACACCATAATCAAGTCAAATTCATGAAAGCCGCTTTTGGGGACAGCCTCCAGAATGGCGCCGTCCCGCACTGCCTGTTCCAGCACAGCCCCGTCCGTGTCATAGCCATACACCAGGTGATTGGTAAACCGGCGCATGGCTTTACACATGGAGCCGCCGATCAGACCGAGCCCCACCACCAGAACCTTCATTTGTTCCATTGTTTGCCCCCAATTCGTGTAGTTTATGCAGCACCGGTTCAAAGTCTCTCGATGCTGCTGCCAGAAAAGGCAGGAACCGAAGCCCCTGCCTTCCTGTTAACGATCCTCCAGCTTCTGATAGGGGATCTCATCCTTGACCGCCTTGTATGCCGGGCGGATGATTTTGTTTGCGTTGATCAGCTCCTCCAGCCGATGCGCCGACCAGCCAGCGATTCTGGAGATGGCAAAGATAGGTGTGAACAGCTCATAGGGAAGTCCCAGCATCCGGTATACAAAGCCGCTGTAGAAATCCACGTTGGCGCAGACGCCCTTGTAGATCCGGCGCTCCTCCGCAATCACGCTGGGTGCAAGCCGCTCCACCAGACTATACAGAGCAAATTCCTTCTGGTAGCCCTTTTCCTCACTGAGTTTTTCCACGAAGCCCTTGAATACGGTGGCACGGGGGTCGGAAATGGAGTATACAGCATGTCCCATGCCGTAGATCAATCCGGCATGGTCAAAGGCCTCCTTGTGCAGCAGAGCACGCAGGTAGTTCTTGACAGCCTCCTCATCCGTCCAGTCCGGCAGGGTCTGCATCATGTCGTCAAACATATGCACCACCTTGATGTTGGCACCGCCGTGCTTGGGACCCTTCAAGGAGCCAAGGGCAGCCGCAATGGCGGAGTAGGTGTCCGTACCGGAGGAGGAAACCACATGCACCGTAAAGGAGGAGTTGTTGCCGCCACCGTGTTCCGCATGCAGCACCAGGGCAAGATCCAGAATCTTTGCCTCCAGATCCGAGTACTTGCTGTCCGGCCGGAGCATATAGAGAATGTTTTCCGCTGTGGAAAGCTCCGGATTGGGGTGGTGCAGGAACAGACTTTCGTCATTCTTGTAATACTCAAATGCTTGGTACCCATATACCGCCAGGGACGGGAACTGGGCGATCAGCCGGATGCACTGCTTGAGCACATTGGCAATGCTCAGATCGTTGGGATTCGGATCATAGGAATACAGCGTCAGCACACTCCGTGCCAGTGTATTCATCATATCGTCACTGGGGGATTTCATGATGACATCCCGGGTGAATGTGGTGGGCAGGGGACGGGCTTCTACCAACAGTTGTTGAAACTGCCGGAGGGCCTCTTTGGTGGGCAGCTCCCCAAACAGCAGCAGGTATACGGTTTCTTCAAAGCCGAACCGGTTTTCCTCACTGAAGCCCTTGACGATCTGTTCCACGTCAATGCCCCGGTAGTACAGCTTGCCCCGTGCCGGCACGCTTTCCCCGTCTACAATGGCGGTGGCGCTGACGTTGCTGATATTGGTCAGACCCGCACGCACACCCTGTCCGTTGATGTCACGCAGACCCCGTTTTACATCGTACTTCTGATAAAGCGCCGGGTCGATGTCGTAATTTTTTTCGCAAAGATTCACCAGTTGGCTGATCTTTGTGTCCAGGTCGATGGATTGATACTTACCCATTGTATTCCCCTTCCTTCTGTCATTGGTGTCGGATGCTTATTTATTTATTATACACCAAAACCGGGGAGACTGTCAACCTTTTGTCATACAACTTGTGCATGATAGAACAAAACCGGTCAGCTTCCGAAGAAACTGACCGGTTTGGATGATTCAATTCAAAACAGAATTACTTCTGCGGACCCAGCTCGGACTGTTCAATCAGGTGAGCCAGGTAACGTGCAATTGCAGTGATGTCATCAGCATCGATGGTGCCATCGTACTTGCAGTCTGCATTCTTCAGACCCTGTGCGGACGGCGGGTTCGGAATGGAAGAATCCTGCGCTACATAACGGGACAGGAGCACAACGTCGTTGATCTCAACCTTGCCGTTGCAGTCAACGTCGCCATACAGGTTGTCGTCCCCACCCTGTGTGGAACCACCAGGAGTTACTTCCGGATACAGCTGGTACATAGTACCCAGAGCCATCAGAATATCTCCTGCGTGCCAGAATCTGTGGTAGTTCAGCTCAACAGACTCAGTAGAACCGGTGGAGTCGAAAGCGTTCTTCAGCTCCATGTACTTCTCATCCTCCAGATACATGGAACGGATGCTGCTGAATGTAGCGCCGTTAGCCAGTGTATCGCCATAAGGAGTCTTGCCGTTGTAGCTGCTGGGGATCCAAACTTCCTCAGTGAACATTCTGGAAAGGCTTCCGTTGTGCTCAGGTCTGGATACACCAATGTCATCACGACCCAGTTCCCACTCTCTGTCGAGGAGCTGCTGTGCCAGGTACAGAGCCTTGCCGCCCAGAGAAGTAGCATCAGCACTGATCTCGCTGGACTTTGTACCCACAGCCTTCGCATAGTAGATCAAGGTGTTAGCCAGAGAAGATACACAGCCCAAGTCGGAGCTACCGGTTGCAGTAATGGTGCAGGTCAAACCAGAGTTTGCGTTCTCATTATAGGTACCAGTCCATGTAGCGGGCTGACCGGACCAATCCAGAGTAGCCGGGATTGCGTAATCGCCGTCATCGGTCAGAGTAGTATTCTCAATGAACCAAGCGACCCATCTGTCGAGGAGTTTGCTCAGTGTATCTTCAATGGTCAGACCGCCGGGCTTTACAGCACCCTTGGATGCATCTCCGTCAGTCTTTATATAGTAGTACAGCTCAGCCAGACGCTGTGTAGCCCATACCTGGTTGCCGATCCAGTGGTTGGAACCCGGGTCAGCATATACAGGATGCTCAACGTAAGCCATATCATAGAATGTGGGTACGCCGGAGGTGTAGGTCATGTAGTCGCCGTTCCAGCTGTTGGTTGCACCGCCTGCGAAAGGACCGTCAGCAGACTGGAGCCACTGATAGAATTCCAGCTGTCTCTGGAGAGAAGTGGTGTAGTCCTTGGTAGCGCCCTCAGCCTTCATAGCAGAGTTCAAGCCGGTATCATACAGCAGAGCGTATGCTGCCAGCGGGCTCTGATAGAACTGGTGAGCGTGGCTGCAGCCGATCTGCCAAGCCCAGGAGCCATCCTGTGCGCCGCCCCAGGAAGTGTACCATGCCATCAGGTAGTGGCAGGAGTCATAACCGGTGGAGGGGCTGTTCTTGTTCTGACAGCCGATTGCCTTGTAGTACTTATCGAACATGTCGTTACGCAGTTCGTCACCCATCTTACCAGCAAGTGTGGTAATGGAGCTGTCGCCCACGCCCCACTTGTTTGCTGCGTAAATAGCCTGGATTGCACGGTTTTCTGCGTCCGGTGCGTTGGTGTAGGACCACTGTGCTGCAACGTTGGCATCGTTGTTGAATACACCCTTGATACCACGATTTTCCATACCATACTTCAGAGTCTCGATGGACGGATGCGGTACGGTCTCAAAGCAGGACTCGGAGTTACCTCTCTGGAAGGTGTTGATGAAGGTGAACTTACCGGTGGTAGACGGGGTCTTGGAACCGCTGTCGTATGCCCCACCGTAGCCATACCAGTCATCTACGTCCGCCAGCCAGTGCATCAGGTACAGACCATTGTCGCTAGAGTATGCAGAGGTGAATTTGCTGTGGATCGGGTTGGAACCTGTGTTAGAAGCTTCAGCCTGTACCGGGTAAGCTGTCGGATCATCCGGTACTTCCCTATTATACTGTGAACTCAGGGAAGACTTACTCCAGAAACCAGTCTGGGTAGTAGGAATCATAACCTCCATTGTCTTCCATGCCTTAGCCAGGTCATTGGTGTTGGTTGCGCCGTACTCACTGCCCACATTCTTTGCAATGTTATCTCTCATTGCAGCCATCCATACGATGTAGGACATTGCCTCGGAAGTGGTCTCGTGACCGTAGTCAGGAGCCTCAACGATGCAGGTCTCAACAGCGTGGTAAGGAACACCGAAGCCGCCAGATGCAACATTTGTCTTGCTCAGGTAGCCGTTTTCCTGACCCTTGGTTACAACGTCATCGTACAGAGACAGGAATCTCTGTGCATAGGTCTCATCGCCATATGCTTCATCCTTGGTTCTGGTGCCTGCAGCAGATGCAGCCAGCGGAAGCATGGTGCTGGAAACAACAGCAGCGGAAAGTGCAGCAGCAAGAACTGCTTTGTACTTCTTGAATACCATGTTTTCTTTTCCCCTCTCAAAAAATTTGATTTCGTGATCCTGCAGTGTAAACCGCATTCTCTTAAACTTGTGTACCCTCCAGTGCATGCGGATTTTCCTCGGCGCATGGCGCATATGTACACAAAACGCCCCTGCTTGAATCACACTCAAATTATAGTACAAAGGAATCTGCTTTGTCAACCCTTTACATAAAATGCGGAACCCGGCAAAATGATTTTGGCGGTTTGCATAAGTTTTAATCTGGTCGTTTGGGCAATTTGCTATTTACTGCTTTTGGAACTGGCCGGAGAGCCACTTGCTTGATTACAGTTTGTATAGCCGCTTTGCAACTTCATGCAATCTTCAGTCCTTTTACACAAAATCAACACAAAATGCTTGTAGAATAAGCACGGTTTTGTAGCATTATTGTCAGAATTACCTTACATTCATGATTCGGTTACAGCATATTCATAACCCGTACATATATTTTTGCGATAATAATTAAGAATGTTTCTGCCGCTTTTTTGCCTTGCAGCCGGGTAAAATCCACGCTGCATCCCGATGCCCGTACCCGGTATCCTGCGGCATGGACAATTTTGAAAGGGGAATTGGAATGGTTGAAATCAAAAACCTGACACGGTTCTATGGCAATATACCTGCGGTAAAAAATCTTTCCTTTACGGTGGAGGACGGAGAGATCCTTGGATTCCTGGGGCCAAACGGTGCGGGAAAATCCACTACCATGAACATGATCACCGGCTATCTGCCCTCCTCCTCCGGAACGGTTGTGGTGGACGGCTTTGACATTGCCCAGCAGCCGGAGGAGGTCAAAAAGCGCATCGGCTATCTGCCGGAGCTGCCGCCCCTGTATCTGGATATGCGGGTGAAGGAATATCTGCGGTTCGTGGCTGGCATCAAGGGAGTCAAGCGGAAGGACGTGAAAGCCCAGATCGACCAGGCTATGGAGCGGCTGAAGCTGACGGATGTGCAGCACCGGCTGATCCGGAACCTGTCCAAGGGCTATAAGCAGCGTGTAGGCTTTGCCCAGGCGCTGCTGGGAAATCCCAAAATCCTGATCCTGGACGAGCCGACGGTGGGGCTGGATCCGTCCCAGGTTGCTCAGGTGCGGCAGCTGATCCTGGATCTGAAGAAGGATCATACTATTATATTCAGCTCCCATATTCTCTCAGAGGTCAGCGCTGTCTGCGAACGGGTGGTCATCATCAACAAGGGCGAGATCAAGGCTATCGACACCATCGAAAACCTGGAGAACAGCATCCAGGCAAATCTGTCCCTGTCCATTACAGTAGAAGGGGACAAGGCGAAGGTGGAGCAGCTGATCCAGGCTGTGCCCGGAGTGGTTGCCATCAAGAGCGCAGAGTACATCAAAACCGGCACCCATACCTTTACTGTGGAGATCAGGGATGACAGCGTCCGCAAGGCGATCCTGGCAAATCTCATCGAGGCGGACTGCTCCGTTGTGAGCGTCAACACCTCCAAGATGAGCTTGGAGGAGGTATTCCTCAAGCTGACCGCACAGAATACGGGCAAGAAGTCCCTGGAGGAGATCTTCGACGAGATCGGCGAGGATATGGACCGGAAGGAAAGCGAAGCTGCGGCAGAGCGGGAAAACAAGACCCCGGCGGAAGGAGAGAAATAAGCTATGTATTCATTATTTAAAAAGGAAGTACAGTCCTACTTCTTTTCCCCCTTTGCGTACATCATCGGTGCGCTGTTCCTGCTGGTGTTTTCCCTGAGCTTTATCACCGGCATTTCGGATCTGTCCTCCAACACCTTTAAATTCTCGTTCCCGAACATCTTCTACAACAACTTCTTTTACTTTATCTTTATGATTCCGGCGCTGACCATGCGTACCTTCGCAGAGGAGCGTAAGGGCGGCACGGAGGTTCTGCTTATGTCCTCTCCGCTGTCCATCACCAAGATCGTGCTGGCAAAGTTTTTGGGTGTGGCGTTCGTGTTCCTGTGCATGATGCTCCTGTCCCTGTTTTTCCCCATCGTAACCGCCCTGCACGGAGGCGTGATCTGGTCCAACCTGCTGTGCGGCTACATCGGCTTCTACTTCTGGGGTCTGGTGTGTATCGCCGTAGGTATCTTCATGTCTGCTCTGACGGACAACCCCATCATTGCAGCAGTGCTGGGTGAAGCAGCCATGATCGTGCTGATCTTTGTGGATAACCTGGCAAGCACCGCACTGTTCTCCAACCTGCCGGTGGTTTCCACCGTGCTGAACTGGCTCTCCACAGAGGAGCGCTTTGTGATGTTCTCACAGGGTCTGTTCCGCTTGTCGGATCTGATCTTCTACATTTCCATGATCGTACTGTTCCTGGCGTGGACGGGCATTGCGATTCAGAAAAGACGCTGGAGCAGGGGGTAATGGACGATGGAACTGAAAAAAAGCAATGTAAATGCACAGAAGAATAAAAAGTATACCCTGATGGCATGGGTCATGGCGCTGCTGGTACTGGCAGTGACCATTCCGCTGAATCTGCTGGCGGAGCAGCTGGATGTAAACTGGGATCTGACGCCCAACAAGCTGTATACCCTGACGGATGCCACCACAAATCTGCTGGATTCCCTGGACAAGCCAGTGGATATTTACCTGCTGGAGCCGTTGGAGAAAATCGCCGATGAGCCGGAGACTTCTGCACTGTACCGGGCGCTGCTCCAGTATGACAGCTATGAAAACATCAATCTCATCACCTTTGATCCGGAAACGGAGCCCCAGAAGCTCACCGAGCTGAATCCGGACGGCACCTTCAATTTGACCGAGGGCGACTTCCTGGTCAAGTGCGGGGACATGGTCAAGCGGATCCCCGGCAAGATGATCTATCAGTATGAATACAACGATGCGGGAGAGGTGACTGCCGCATACTTCCGGGGTGAAAATTATATTACCGGCGCCATCAAGACCGTGTCCGAGGGCACCATGCCCGGCGTATACTTCCTGACCGGTCACGGGGAATTGGGCAAGGAGGGCTACTCCCGGCTTTGCACCAACCTGGCAAATTACAACTACACTTCCGCTGATCTGAATCTGATGACCGCTGATGCAGTGCCGGAGGATTGTGCCATCGTGCTGATTGCTGCACCCACCACGGACATTACAGCCGCAGAAAAGGAAAAGCTTCAGGCATTCCTGGATAAGGGCGGCAACATCAGCTTTCTGATGTCCCCCAATCCGGAAAAGGTCAAGTACAAAAACATTGAGGATCTGATGCTGGAGTACTGTCTGGCAATGCGCTATGACCGGGTGTATGAGACGGATTCCTCCCAGCATATCTCCAACGATCCCTACACCTTTATGGTGAATCTGGTTTCCCCGGCGGATGAGGATCAGCCGGATATGACCTCCGGTTTGCAGAACAGCGCCCTGGTTCCCTATATGCGCAACTGCCGGAGCTTATATTCTGTATTCGGCGCCAACTATGCCGAGCTGACCCTGGGCACCCTGATGGTTTCCAACAATACCGCTGTTGGAGAGATTTACGGCGGCACTGATGAGGATCCGGAGGAAACCAAGGGGCAGGAAATGATCCTGGCGGAGTATGCCATGGATCCCACCCGGAACGATTCCAAGATCGTAGTATTCGGGGACGCTAGCTTTATTTCGGATGAATACGTTTCCTCCGAGTATCTGACTGTGCCCACCTTCCTGTTCCTGTCCACCATTACCTGGATGTACAACAGTGACATTGATATGAGCATTGCGGACAAGGAAAAGACCTATGATTACATGCTCCTCAACAGCGAGGCAGAAGCCAACTCCATCCTGTATGTGTTTGGTGCTGCACCTCTGGTGATCGCAGCCATCGGCATTGTAGTCTGGGCAAGGAGGCGCAATTCATGAAGCAGGGCAAGATCATCGCATTGCTGGCAGGGGCAGTGGTGCTGCTGACCGGCGGGTACCTGGCGCTGCGGCTGAAAAATGCGGAAAAGACCAAGCAGAAGCAGGAGCAGGAGGCTCCGGTGAGTCTGATTTCCTTTGACGGGGATGCCACCGCCTCTCTGACGGTGCAAAATGAGGAAGGTACCTTCCGATTCCTGTTCCAGAATCAGACCTGGGTGCTGGACGGGGACGAGTTCACTGCCAATCCCTATACGGTGTCCGCTATCTGCTCCTATATGTGCAATCTCAGCTCCGTGAAAACCATTGCCAAGGATGTAACGGATCTTTCCCCCTACGGGCTGTCTGATCCGGTGGAGCTGACGGCGGTGACTGATTCCGGGGACAGCTATCAGCTGCTTGTGGGCAATCCGACACCCACCAATGAATCCTATTATGCAATGCTGCCGGGTACCACCACGGTGTATACCATTGACTACACCTCCGGCTCTGTGTTCCGGGCAAATAAGAACACGTTGAAAAACCGGTATCTGCTGGATGCATACAGCACGGAGATTACGGAATTTTCCCTGGAGCGGGACGGCAAGCTGATCTACAGCATGACCCATGATGCAGCTATGCAGTGGATCATCAACCAGCCCATCCAGTGGCAGGGCTATACCTCCAACATCAACGAGATCCTGGATACCTTTGTGCGTGCCACTGCAACTGCCTTTGTGGACAATAACCCCAGCGATCTGAGCCAGTATGGACTGGACCGGCCCAGCTACCGGATCCATGCAAAGACGAATGCCAAGGAGACAACGATCCTGCTGGGGAAGATGGTTTCCAATGCAGAAAACGAGGTGTCCATTTACGGCATGTTCCAGGAGAGCGGACAGGTCTTCTACATGACTAAGGCTGCGCTGAACTTCCTGGATGATGACCTGCTGAGCGTGGCGTACCCCTATGTGTACAACCCGGATGCTTCCACGGTCAAGCAGCTGGTTGTGGACTGCAACGATGTGCAGGCGACGCTGGAGCTGGATACCCAGAACAAGAAATACAACTGCAACGGGGTGGACATCAGCGACATGGGGGACGAGGTGACCCAGGCATTCCAGGACTTCTACCAGGCAGTGGCAACCATGGGTCTGTCCCAGGTGGATCCGGATGCCAAGCCGGAGGGAGAAGCAGCGATCAGCTTCACCTATACGCTTCAGAGCGGCGAGGTGAACCGGGTGGAATTGATCCCCGCATCGGATACCACCTACTGGATCATGAAAAACGGCACTTACACCAACTTTATGACCCGGAAGAAGATTCTGAATGTGACCGGCGGAATCATCTCCAGTTATGAGACCCTGCAAAAGAAGATTCAGGAAGCTAGTAAATAAAAATAGCACCGCACGGAGCCGGATTTAGGCTTTGTGCGGTGTTTTCTTCGGGAGGGATGCAGATGCATAAGCTGCGGGCGGCGCTGGAACGGCTGAAAACGTCCCCGTTCCGTGCCCGGTTTCATCTGTCAGAACAGGACAAGGCGTACATCGATCAGAAGGGATTGCAGGTGATCCGAAGCCATGCGGCAGAGTTTGTTGCCAAGCGACTGGCTCCGGCGTATCCGCAAAAGGATGGGAAGCAGACTCCCATGCGTGGACATCCGGTGTTCGTGGCCCAGCATGCATGTGCCTGCTGCTGCCGGGGATGCCTGGAAAAGTGGTACCAGGTCCCCCGGGGCAGAGCCCTGACCGAACAGGAGCAGCGGGGCATTGTAAACCTGCTGATGGCGTGGATCCTGGTGGAGTATCAGGCGGAACAGAGGGGCAAAGGAGCAAGTCATTCCGGATCCTGATATGGCGAGTCTGGCACATCGTGTTCTTGCAGACGTCGGAGCAATGGATTCAGCACTTTCCTCCAAAACTGCCGGAAGGAGTGGGAGTGTCCGAACACCCGGACAAGCGTCGGGCTGACTGCGTAATAGCATTGAATAAAGAGTCTTCCTAAATAAGAGCG
>NZ_FR894813.1:20418-25310 GCF_000434255.1 Ruminococcus sp. CAG:379
AAAGTCAGATCACGGAATCTGCGAAGCTGCCATACCTGTGGACAATCATAGGAGCCGTAGACGCATGTAGCAATATAGCAGCCCTGCTTCTTTTTGGTTTTGTTTTCAGATTCACTTGGCTTTGCTTTGGGAGGGGCAGATTCAGTGGGCGCAGATGTGGGCTGCATCGGATTATCCGTTGATGGTGGTATGAAATCGGGTGCCTGACCAGAGAAATGATGTACTCGACAGACAGGTGCCTGCAGCAGTGCAGTGATACGTTGGCTAATGTAAGCCTGGTTGATGCCATAGGACGTCCACAGAGTCAGCAGAGGGATGCCTGCTTCTTCCAGGATCTTTTGTATTTTTTGATCACGAGTATGGCGGTTACGTTCAAGGTGGGATTTGTCGTTGATCTCCACAGCAATTTTCGGGACATATGCGTGATCCGTGATCAGGAAATCGATATTTCTGAAAAGCTCATTATGATAAGATGCTTGATCAGTGCGGAGTACGAAAGCAGCCAGATTGATTTGAGGAAAGACAAAGAATCCAGCTGGTAAGGCATTTTGTATAGCGCCGAAAAAAGCAATTTCGCAGTTCGAGAGCAAGGCTTCTCGGCGCTCGTACAGAAAAGGATTGGAATTTGGGTTGGATTCCGCCTGTGGGCAGGAGGCATCTTTATGATGCCATTGCTTGCAGGTGGTGCATTTTATAATTTGCCCTTGTTCCTTTAATATGTTGCAGTTCCAGCATAGTGGGTATTTTCCACTTTCTGCGCCGCATACTTTACATTTCATATGGTTCCTCCTGTCTGTCTTGTTATGTGGATATAAAACACAACAATAGTATACAGCATTTTTTACAGGATTTCAAGCTTTTTCAATATTTTCGTGTATCATTCTAAATATAGCCACCAAAAACCCACCCCGGCATATGCATGCCGGGGTGGGTTTTTATGAAAGGGATAGAAGCTGGCAAATCAAAGGATGTCTGTCAGATGTGCCAGATACCGACAGATGGCGGTGATATCGGAGGAATCCACCACCTGGTTCTTGTCACAGTCTGCATTCTGCACGCCCTGAGGGGTGACAGAGGCGCTTGCGTCCTGTGCAATGTACCGTGCCAGCAGAACCACGTCGCCGATCTCAACCTCTCCGTTGCAGTTCACGTCGCCGTATACAGGCGCCGACTGGGGTTCGGTGGTGGTTGTGGTGGTAGTCGTGGTGATCGGGGCAGGTACCGTAGTGGTAACCACCGGCGGCTGCTCCTGGGTGCTGAACGTTGCGCCCATACCCCGGAATCCGCTGTTCTCTGCGAGCATCAGGAAGCCGTTGGTGGTAATGGAACCGTCCGGATTTCGCCATACTGTGTGGAAATCCGTGCCCTCTGCCGGTGCAGTCACGCTGATGAAATCGCTGTCCTGGGGACCGGTTACGGCATCGCCGATCTTATTTTTGGAAATGTCCGCCATACTGCCAACCTGGTAGTACTTGCCGGAGTTGTAGTATACGGAGTTTCCGATCTTGCCTACGAACTTATCGCTTGCGCAGTTGCCGTAGCTTACATAGGAAAGCAGGTTGGTGAAGGTACCGGCAGTGCAGCGATCCATCTGGAAGTTTGCCTTGCCGCCACCCTTGGAGTTTGCGAAGGAGGTACAGTTGGTAAGGCTGCCGAACAGGGGGTTGTTGTTGTCGGTGAAGCCATGGTGCAGGTTCTCAAAGGCGATGCAGTTTTCCAGCACATGGGCAGTACCTACGCCGGAGCCGCCCAGCTTGAATCCGTTGCCATCGCAGTCTCCGCCGCCTCTGCCGTCCTCAGTCCGGCCGTTGCGGAAAGCGATGCAGTTCCGGAGGGTCACAGCGCCGATGGGGCCCGTTGCGCTCTTGGCGTACAGATCCCAGCCGTCATCGCTGTTGTTGTAGGACATGCATCCGTCAAATACATTTCCCACGCCGCAGGTGAGCTTTGCGGCAAAGCCGTCTGCGTTTTCCATGGTTGCCTCGTCGCAGTTGTTGCTTGCGGTGCAGTTGAGAATGGTATTGTAGGAGGGCCACTGGGAAATGTCAGAGTAGGAGGTGTTCACCCGGCTGATCTGTAAGCCGGTATCCCGGTTGTTGGTGAACTGACACAGCTCCACCACGTTGTGACTGCCTGCCAGGATCATGCCGTTGTCCCCGGCACCCTGGATCCGGATCCCGTACCAGTGCCAGTAGCTGCCCTCCAGGGACACGCCCCGGTTGGCATTGTCCAGCGCCATTGCAGAAAAGTCAAAGGTTACGGATGCACCCGGCACTGCGGAAATGGTCTTGTAGGCATGCTCTGTGCCGCTGTTGCTTTCAGCAACCTTAACGGTGGAGGACAGATTGTATACACCTCCCAGGCAGTAGATGGTGCCGCCGGGCTGCACGGAATCAATCGCCTTCTGCACCGTCATGGGATGATCCATGGTGCCGGATGCGGAATCAGAACCATTGGGAGCGCAGTAAATTGCGCCTGCAACCGGCTCTACGGAAGGCGTGGTAGTGGGGGGCACAGTGGTGATCCCCAGGACAGTGGTGACAGCCGGAGCAGTGGTTGTAGTGGGAGTCGGTGCAGTGGTGCCCGGTGTGACCGGAGCGGTGCTGTCCAGCTTGCCCACGCCGCAGGATTTTTTCAGCGTATCCAGCAGGGTGTCGGTGCCCTCAGCGGTGTAGGCATAATCCGGCTTGTAGGTGCTGGTGTTTGCCATATTCTCCGACCAACTCTGAGAGGTCTCGGTGCTGGTGTTGGCAGTGGTGCATCCGATGAACTGGTTGCCGCTTAGATTCCAGTAGCCGATGGCTTTGCTGTCCAGGGAGCAAACCGGCTCCTTTACGTTGTCAAAGATGTTGTTTTCCACGAACACTTCTGCACCCATCCGGGTGTTGATGCCGCTGGTGTAAATATCGTGGTAGTAGTTGTTATAGATGTGGGCATGGCCGAACCGGAACAGGGGAAGCCGGGAGTTGCAGTTTTCAAAGATGTTGTGGTGCATGGTGAAGGTCCGGTCATAGTTGTCACTGTCGGAAAAGCCGCAGAGCATGGTTTTCCAGCTGTCATGCAGGTAGTTGTAGGAATAGGTCAGATGGTGGCTGTTCTTCTTGCAGTCCAACAGACCATCGTATACATCCTTCTTGCTTTCGTCTCCGTCATATACATTATAAAGCTCGCAGTGATCCACCCATACATAGCCGGAGTTTTCAATGCTGATGGAATCTCCCTCACCGGCACCCTTCAGCACATGGTGGATTTCCATATTCTGAATGATGATGTTTTCACACCGTACCATCCGGATGCCGATGCCGTTGCATTCCCCCCGGTCTGCCACGCCGATGACGGAAATGTCCGACAGATCCTTCATCAGCAGCTCATCCTGTGCGGTGTTGTCCAGGGTGATGGTGCCATCCACATAAATGGTCAGAGGCACATTGTCCGCCTTGCTGTCCAGCGCCGCCAGGAACTGATCCCCGGTGGCAACCGTCACGGAAGTTCCGCCAGCGCCGCCAGTGGTGCCTGCTCCGTAGCCTACGGGCCCATCCGCTGCCACAGCCTGTGCGGGTTGTACGGTGCCGGCTGCCATCGCCAGGCCTGTCACCGACATCAGGGCGGCGGTCAGCAGCCCCCAGATGCGGTTGACGGTTTTCTTCGTCAATACCATATGCAATTTCCTCCAAATTCTTTATTTCCCGCTGCACTGTGCCTCTTGCATATCCCACGATCAGTGCACAATACAGCCATATGATTATTATAACACACATAATCATCCAATGCAATAACATATTGTGATCTGTTGCCGATGGATTATGGTTTTTCCTTATCAGCATCCCTGTTCTTTTCTTCGCAATCGCACATGGATTGTGCGGCAGATGCTGTGACAAGGAACCAGGCGTATTCCCACCGAAACAGACAGGATCCGCCCTTGACTTCCAGCGGAAAGTAGGATATAATAAGATGTACCGCTTGAACAGGGAGGTGTGCTGTATGCAGCAAACAGGCTTAAAGACCATTGCGGTGAACCGACAGGCTCGACATGAATACTTTGTACAGGAAAGCTTTGAGACCGGCATCGTCCTGGTGGGGACGGAGGTCAAGTCCATCCGGCAGGGGGGCGTAAACCTGAAGGACAGCTGGTGCAGCATCGACAAGGGTGAGCTCTGGATCAAGGGCATGCACATCTCTCCCTATGAAAAAGGTAATATTTTCAACACGGATCCCCTTCGGGTTCGCAAGCTGCTGATGCACCACAAGGAGATCGATCGTCTGCTGGGTACGCTCAAGCAGGAGGGGCTGACGTTGATTCCCCTGTCCCTGTATTTCAAGGGCAGCCGGGTGAAGGTGCAGCTGGGACTGTGTAAGGGCAAAAAGCTCCACGACAAGCGGGATGCGGCAGCGGCACGGGATGCCAAGCGGGAGATTGACCGGGCGCTGAAGACCCGGAATCAATAAGGGGGCGTAAAGGCTTCGACGGGGGCTGTGAACGTTCATAAGCGAGTAGAGGGCGTGACTCTTTAACCACGCAACACGTTTAAAATTAAACGCTGATAACGATACTCTTTTGATGGCTGCCTAAGGGCCCCATCCGTCTGCCCGGGAAGGACTGCGGTCCCGGAACAGGCGTCGATCAGCAGTGAACATTCAGCGGATCTGCTCATATCCGCTGAAGGTCTTTTGAGCTACCGACTCTGTAAGCCTGCTTTTCGGCGTGCAGAGCCGGGAATTGAAAGGAAAAGCTACACTCGTAGAAATTGACCGGAATCGGCTTTCGGACATGGGTTCAATTCCCATCGCCTCCACCATATGCATGAAAACCTGCGTAAATACGTGGGTTTTTCTTTTTGTCCCCGAAAAAATGAATCAATCGTGAGCAACCCATCCTGTAAAAGCGTGGATGG
>NZ_FR894814.1:0-4721 GCF_000434255.1 Ruminococcus sp. CAG:379
GACCGCCGGGGCCCAGAGCGGACAGACGGCGCTTATGGGTCAGCTCAGCCAGAGGGTTGGTCTGATCCATGAACTGGGACAAGGGGGAAGATCCGAAGAACTCCTTGATGGCTGCGGTAATGGGACGGATATTCACCAATGCCTGGGGGGTGATTACGTCCATATCCTGTGCCTGGATGTTCATGCGCTCCCGGATCACACGCTCCATCCGGGAAAAGCCGATGCGGAACTGGTTCTGCAGCAGCTCACCCACGGAACGAATACGCCGGTTCCCCAGATGGTCGATGTCGTCCACCGTGCCCACGCCTTCGCACAGATTGCAGAAGTAGCTGATGGTGGCGTAGATATCGTCCAGGATGATGTGCTTGGGCACCAGCTCATCCGCACGCTTCTTGACCTGCTCCTCCAGCTCCTGAGCGTCCGCAGAGCTTTCCAGGATCTCCTTGAGCACCTTGAAGGAAACCTTCTCGTTGATGCCGTATTCCAGCACGTCGAAATCCACATAGCCGGACAGGTCAACCATGCCGTTGCCGATGACCTTGACTTCCTTTTCCACCATACGAATGGCGGTTTCGTTCTGCTCGTTGGTGTAGTATTCCTTGGTTTCAACGTTGAGATATGCTTCGTAAACACCCGCCTGCTCGATCTCCATTGCCTTCTCAAAGCTCAGACGATCGCCGGCATCCGCCAGCAGCTCACCGGTCAGCTCATTTGCCACCGGACGGGACAGGATGTGTCCCACCAGACGGGAGCCGATACCCAGCTTCTTGTTGTACTTGTACCGGCCGAACCGGGACAGATCATAGCGCTTTGCGTCAAAGAACAGATTATCCAGGTGCTGGATGGCGCTTTCCACCGTAGGCGGCTCGCCGGGACGCAGCTTTTTATATACATCAATCAGAGCGTCGGAATTGTTCTTGGTGCCGTCCTTCTGGAGGATGGTCTGGCGCAGGCGCTCATCGTTGCCGAACATCTCCGCAATTTCCTCGTCCGTACCGATACCCAGAGCACGGATAAAGGTGGTCAGCGGAATCTTTCTGTTTTTATCGATCCGGACATATGCCACATCGTTGGAATCCATTTCGTATTCCAGCCATGCACCACGGTTCGGGATGACGGTTGCCTTGAACAGATCCTTACCGGTCTTGTCCTTTTCAAAGGCATAGTACACACCGGGGGAACGTACCAGCTGGGAGACGATAACACGCTCTGCACCGTTGATGACAAAGGTACCGCTTTCGGTCATCAGAGGGAAATCCCCCATGAAGATCTCGCTTTCCTTTACGTCACCGGTTTCCTTATTCCAAAGCGTAGCCTTCACCCGCAGGGGCGCTGCGTAGGTTACATCCCGCTCCTTGCACTCTGCAATCGTATATTTGGGGGTGTCGTCGATCTTGTAATCCACAAAATTGAGCACCAGGTTTCCGTTGTAGTCCGTGATCGCTGCCACGTCCCGGAAAACCTCTTTCAAGCCCTCTTCCTTAAACCACTTATAGGAATTCTTCTGCACCTCAATCAGGTTCGGCATTTCCAGAACTTCATTGATCTTGCCGAAGCTCATTCTCGTGTTCTTGCCAAGCTGCTTGGGTGTAACCTTCACATCTGCCATAGGCGGAGCCCTCCTTTTTGTAGTTGCGTGTCAATCCTTCGCACCTGTACCTGGTCAGCCGGAAATCCGTCTGATTTTTTTCAAAAACCTCTTGACATCACTTTGCCGGATGTGGTATACTATTGTGCAAAGTTGAGCAATAAGCCATGACGATACATTCTAAAATTATAGTATAACCTCCCCGGCTTGTCAAGCCTTTTTCTGAAAGTTCAGCGATTTGAACGCATTCCGCCTGTGCGGAGTGCGTTTTTTTATGCTTTTCACAAAATACAGCCTTCCTCCGTTCCCGGCTCCCCTCCCCTGCTTTTTTTCTGTCAAAAAATATGCAGAAGTACTTTTCAACCGCTGAAAACTATGCTATAATTAAAGAGGTATAACCAGAAAAGGAGGGTCTCCCATGTCCACACCCTTTCAGCAGCAAGCAAAACATATGGCGCAAACCGCCCATTACGCCGAATGCCGCCGGCAAAAGCTGCTTTCAGACCGGCTTCTGAAGTGGTCATTTCTGACCGTCACCGGTGTCAACTGTCTCATTTTTCTGATCGGGTTCATGATGCTGTTCCTGACCCTGGGCATCCTGGGCAGCGCATATTTCTACACCTTCTGGTACAGCCCCTTTCAGGTCGCCTTCATCATCGGGCTTGCCTATAAAAAACGGCTCTGGTGTCTGCCGTTCCTGGTGCTTTTTGCCTGCATCGCCGAGACCTGGCACGGGCAGATGCCCCTGGCACTGGCTGCCGCACACCTGAATTTGATCGTCAGCCTGGGCGCAGCCATCGCCTCCTTTCTGGGGATCCGGATGGATCGGCAGCTTGCAGCACGGGAGGGCTACCCCCAGTTCCTGGACACCCTGCCTGCAAAGGAAGAACAGCTGCCCTCCACTGTCCAGCTGATCCGGGAGCTGAACCAGCGGGACAGACCGGAGACTGTGAAAGAGAACCCAGGCGTCATGCAGGAGCTGTGCATACCGGAACACCTATCCGCATCAGATCATTCTCAGGAGGAACCAAAATGAAACCAACCGATCTTCAGACCCAATTTGATTTTGACAAGGAAGCCCGGGAACAGGCGGAACGGGTCAAGCATACAAAGCTGGAAAAGGATTATTCCTACTTTGACAGCTGCCGGGAGACCATGGCGGAAATCGAGAAAACCAACCGTGCCGCCTTTTTCTACACCTGCTTCGCCTGCTTTATCATCGCCTTCTGTGCCATGTTCAAGCAGCGGTTCCAGATCTTCTCCAGCCTGGGCTATGCCCTGGGAGAGCCGGACAGCTTTGCGGTGATCTTCTGCGGCGGTGCTATGCAGATTTTCCTGGCGATCCTGGTGGTCATCGTAGGTTATCTGGCATGGGCAAACTTTCATAAGCTGAACATTGCCCTGTTTGCGCTGTATGCCGCCATGTGCCTGCTGGGGGTCTACCATGTGGATCTGCCCTCCATGGGGCTTGGTCTGCTGGGAGCTGCCATGTACATCCGTGCCATGCTGACCCTGCCGGAGGAGGAACGGCTCAGCAAGCTGGAGGGGTACCCGTACTTCAACGAGCGGCTGGAGCTGTCCAAGCAGGATTTTGACAAAGAGCCTTTACATCCGGACAGCCCTGACAAGGATCGGTACTATATGGATTCCCTGACCCGGCGCACCCTGGAAGGCAAGGAGGAGGAAAGGCGGGTGATCCCCAAAAAGGAAACCGCCCCTGCCTCTCTGCCGGAACAGCCGCTCCAGCCCCTGGAGGAGGTACTCAGTGACAAACCGGTGTACACTGCCCACACCCAGAAGCTGCCGGAGCTGAATGAGCTGACTCTCGGGGATACACCGACGTCCCAGGCTGCACCTGAAAAATCCGGGAAAGGAGCAAAGCATGGGAAACGGAAGAAGCACTCCTGAAGAGGAGCAGCGCTTTGCCCACTACGAAGCCTCCGCCGAGCAGATGCGCAAACTGCATGTGCTGTTCCGCCGCTCCCTGTGGTGGAATCTTGCCAACGTTGCCGTCCTCATCACCATCACCATCGTCACAGTGGGCTTGATCTCTGCCGGACGGGCGGATAATCTGAATCTCCCGGCTCACGACACCGGCAGTCAGCTTTCCGCAGCGGTGCTGTTCCAGATTTTTGCGCTAATCTTCTGCGTCACCGTATGCGTCCTGTCCGTGCTTGCTGCCACCAAGCACCGGCTCAGCGCCATTGTCCTGACCGGTCTATACGGAGCTATGTGCATGTACCAGTTTGCGGTGGGTATGCCGGTGCGGAACATTCTGTATCCCATTTGCTTTGTATCCGGTTTCCTGCTGAACCTGCGGCTTATTCGTGGTTTCCGACAGCTGAACCAGCTCAGTCAGCTACCCGGATATCCCCAGTTTGTCCGGCGGCTGGATGAATCCTCCAAGTATGAGCTGCCCCTGTACTTGCAGAATCGGAAACAGGCACAGGATATGGAGGATCTGACCCCTGCAACGCCTGCCGTCTCTGTACCAGATGCATCATCGGACATGCCATCCGTACCTGCCATGCCGGATATGGAACCCCTTCCGCAGCCGGATGCTCCCATTGTACCGGATATTCCGCCGGTTACGAAGCCGGACATCCCCACTGTACCCAAACCAGCAGCGCCGGTGATCCTGCCAGGCACTCCCAGCCTGTCCGAATCCGTATCCCCTGCAAGCCTGAAGCCCCGTACCGCCGAGGAACTGTTCGGTGCGCCCATCTTCACTTCAGAGCAGATCTATACTGCCCCGGAGGATCACCAGGAGGAACACTGACTATGTTTGCACAAGTCAACAGTCTGGGTCTGTTCGGCATGAACGCCTTTGCAGTCCAGGTGGAAATCGATATCAGCCGGGGACAGCCCATGTTTGAAGTGGTTGGGCTGCCGGATGCGGCTGTCCGGGAAAGCCGGGAACGGATCAAATCCGCCCTGCGTGCCTGCGGCGTGGCATTCCCCGTTGCAAGAGTTATGGTAAACCTGGCGCCGGCAAACACCAAAAAGACCGGCTCTGTCTATGACCTTGCCATTCTCATGGCGATCCTCCAGGCAACCGGACGGCTCCCTGCCCTGCCAAAGGACAGTTGCTTCCTGGGGGAGGTATCCCTGAACGGCAGTCTGCGGCCGGTAA
>NZ_FR894814.1:4739-9719 GCF_000434255.1 Ruminococcus sp. CAG:379
GGTAAGCGGTGTGCTGCCCATGGTGCTGCTGGCACGGGAACAGGGCATCCGGCAGATTTTCCTGCCGGCTGACAATGCCTATGAAGCCTCTGTGGCATCCGGCATCGCCGTATACGGGGTGGAGAATGTGTCCCAGCTACTGGATCACTTTGACGGGGAGCATGCTCTGACCCCTCAGCCTGCCTATGTACCCACCGCCGTGGAGGCAGAACCGGTGCCGGATTTCTCCGACGTGCGGGGGCAGAACTTTGCAAAGCGTGCCCTGGAGATCGCAGCGGCAGGGGGACACAACACCCTGCTCATCGGCACTCCGGGCAGCGGCAAAAGCATGCTGGCAAAGCGTATGCCCGGGATCCTGCCGGAAATGACCTTCGGGGAATCCATCCAGACCACCAACATCCACTCGGTGGCAGGGCTTCTGAACCCCAGACAGCCTCTGGTAACGGTACGACCCTTCCGCTCTCCTCACCACACCATTTCTGCGGCAGGGCTGGCAGGGGGCGGCAGCATTCCCCATCCGGGAGAGATCTCCCTGGCACACAACGGACTGCTGTTCCTGGATGAGCTGGCGGAATTTGACCGGCGCACCCTGGAGATCCTGCGGCAGCCCCTGGAGGATCACACCGTAACCATTTCCCGGGCGTCCGGCACCATCACCTACCCCTGCTCCATTATGCTCATCGCTGCCATGAACCCCTGTCCCTGCGGTTATTACGGGCATCCTCAGCGCAAATGCACCTGCTCCCAGAACCAGGTACAGCAATATTTGTCCAAGGTATCCGGTCCCCTGCTGGATCGCTTTGATCTGCATGTGGACGTAGCACCGGTTTGCTTTGAGGATCTTACCGGTACCGGCAAGGAGGAATCCTCCGCTGACATCCGGGAACGGGTACAGGCAGCACGAAAGATCCAGCAGCAGCGCTTTACGGACACCGCCATCACCTGCAACGCCCAGATCACTCCGGATCTGCTCCGCACCTACTGTCCCATGACCGACCGGGCGCAGCAGCGGCTGAAGGATGTGTTTGAGCGGATGGGTCTGTCCGCCCGGGCATACGACCGGCTGCTGAAGGTTGCCCGCACCATTGCAGATCTGGACGGAGTGGAAACCCTGGATCTGCGGCATGTGACCGAAGCGGTTCAATACCGGAGCCTGGATCGGAAGTACAAAACCCATACATAACTACACAGATACCAAGGAAAGGAATTCCATGAAACGTGCCCTCCAACGGCTGTCTCAGTTCACGCACAAGCTGGACAAGCCCCTGTTCATTGCCGTTACTCTTTGTGCGTCTCTCAGCGTGGTGCTGATCTACTCCATTTATTACAATCATGTGGTCAGTTCCGTAGGCGCAAGCTATTACCAGACCCAGCTGGCAGCCATGCTCATCGGCTCTGTCGGCTGCCTGACCCTCACCGCTCTGGATTATCACAAGATCGCCAAGCTGTGGTTCCTCTACATGCCCTTGGCACTGGTGCTGGTGGGGCTTACCTTCACCTCCCTGGGCGTGCGCCGGGAGGGTGCGGATGACGTGGCATGGCTGAACCTGGGCTTTACCACCATTCAACCCTCCGAGTTTCTCAAGCTGGCGTTCATCCTCAGCTTTTCCTATCACCTGTCCCGGGACGAGGAGAACATCAACAAGCCTCTGCATTTGCTGCTGCTGTGCATCCACGGCGGCATTCCCACCCTGCTGATCTTTTTGCAAGGAGATTACGGCACTGCCGTGGTATTCATCGCCATGTTTGCCGTGATGCTGTTTTCCATGGGTCTGAAGCTCCGGTATATTCTTGCCGCCTTTGCCCTGGCAGGCGGCGCCGGGGTGGTACTGTGGAAATTCGTGCTGAAATCCGTCCACAAGAACCGGATCCTGGTGCTGCTGCATCCGGGCACGGATCCTTTGGGTCTGGAGTATCAGCAGGATCTGGGGCTGGCGTCCCTGGGCTCCGGTCAGGTATTCGGCAAGGGGCTGTTCGGGGCACAGGAATATGTCACCGTACCAGAGCTGCACAACGACTTCATCTTCGCCTGGATCGGGCAGGTGTTCGGCTTTGTAGGAACGGTGGCTGTGGTGGCGGTGCTCGCCTACATCTGTCTGAAAATATTCGCCGACAGCCGCTCCGCCAAGGATACCCTGGGCAAACTGATCTGCCTGGGGGTATTCGCCATGCTCTTTGCCCACTGCTTTATGAACATCGGCATGGTGCTCAAGGTGATGCCCGTTATCGGCATTCCCCTGCCCTTCTTCAGCGCCGGAGGCACAGCTATGTTAAGCATGTACCTGGCACTGGGACTGGTGCTCAGCGTCCATGCCCACAACGAGAAAAAATACCGCGTATTCTACGATGCAGAATAGGAGCCCTTTCATGATGCATGCATTTTCCCGGACAGAGCTGCTGCTTGGCAAGGAAGGAGTGGAGCGACTCCGGCAGGCATCCGTCTGTGTATTCGGCATCGGGGGCGTAGGCTCCTATGTGGTGGAGGCTCTGGCACGCAGCGGCGTGGGGCACCTGACTCTGGTGGATCACGATACGGTGAGCATCACCAACCTGAACCGACAGCTGGTGGCACTTCACTCCACCCTGGGCATGCAGAAGGTGGAGGTGGCACGCCAACGGATCCTGGACATCAACCCGGAGGCGCAGGTAACGGTGCACCCCTGCTACTACACCGGCAGTGAAGTGAATTTGCAGGGCTTTGACTTCATTGCGGATGCCATCGACTCGGTGACCTCCAAGCTGACTCTGATCGAAAAAGCCACTGCCGCCGGAATCCCCATCATTTCCTGCATGGGCACCGGCAACAAGCTGGATCCCTCCAGGCTGGTGCTGACGGACATCTCCAAAACCAGTCAGTGTCCCCTTGCCAAGGTGATGCGCATTTCCCTGCGGAAGCGGGGCATCCACCATCTGCCGGTGCTGTATTCCACAGAGCCGCCGGCACCCCACCTGGAGGAATCCGAGGAGCCGCAGGAGCACCGCAAAACCATCGGCAGCATGGCATTCGTGCCCGGCTGTGCAGGCTTGATGATCGCAGGGGAAATCATCCGTCGCCTGTCCCGGATAGAAGCTGCACCGCATGTACCGGAGAAGCGGGCATAACCCAACCGGTTTTTATGCAAACTGCCAAAAAGCCGCATTCCATTCGGCTTTTTAAGCTGTTTTCCCCTGCCCCACTTGCTTTTTTTGCGGAAAAATGGCATAATAAAAGAAATGTATGCAGCACCGCACAAGTCTGTGCGGCGGATGCTTCGTTCCCCATCCCGGCGATTCCGTCTGCCGAAAAAACGGAAACCGGCTGTCCTACAGCCGGGCATTGGAGTATGCTATGACACACCAGCTTTGCATCGTGCTAGATTTTGGCGGTCAGTACAACCAGCTGATCGCCCGCAGAGTCCGTGAATGCGGCGTATACTGCGAAGTGAAAAGCTATAAGACCCCCATTGAGGAGCTGCGGGCACTGAACCCGGTGGGCATCATTTTCACCGGCGGCCCCAACAGCGTGTATGACGACGCCTCCCCCCGGATCAGCCCGGAGATTTTTCAGCTGGGTATCCCGATCCTGGGAATCTGCTACGGCTGTCAGCTGATGGCGTATACCCTGGGGGGCAAGGTGGCTACCTGCATCACCTCTGAATACGGCAAGACGGAAACCACCTACGATCCGTCCTGCCTGCTGTTTGCGGACATCCAGGACATGCCGGAACAAGCCATCTCCTGGATGAGCCATACGGATTATATTTCCGAGCTGCCAGCAGGCTTCCGTGCCACCGCCCACACCCAGCACTGCCCGGTTGCAGCCATGGAAAACAAGGAGCAGAAGCTGTATGCGGTACAGTTCCATCCGGAGGTCAACCACACCCAGTTCGGCGTCCGCATGATCGACAACTTCCTGAAAAAGGTCTGCGGCTGCACCGGAGACTGGACCATGGGCAATTTCTGCAAGGCAACTGTACAGTCTCTCCGGAACCAGATCGGGTCGGATGGCCGGGTGCTGCTGGCACTGTCCGGCGGCGTGGATTCCTCCGTACTGGCTGCCCTGCTGGCGGAAGCCATCGGGGAGCGGCTGACCTGCGTATTTGTGGATCACGGTCTGATGCGCAAAAACGAAGGGGATGAAGTAGAGGCCGCATTTGCAAAGTGGGACGTAAACTTTGTCCGGGTCAATGCGGAGGAGCGATTCCTCAGCAAGCTGGCAGGGGTGGAAGATCCCCAGGAAAAGCGACACATCATCGGTGCGGAATTCGGTTATGTGTTCCGGGACGAGGCGGAACGCTTCGGCATCACCAAGCAGGACTTCCTGGCGCAGGGCACCATCTACCCGGACGTAATTGAGTCCGGTCAGGGGGATGCAGACGTGATCAAGAGCCACCACAACAAGCTGCTGCCTGCTGAAGTGGTTGCAAGATTCCAGGACGTACTGGAGCCTTTGAGCCTACTGTTCAAGGACGAGGTGCGGCAGCTGGGCAGGGAGCTTGGCTTGCCGGAATATCTGGTGATGCGGCAGCCCTTCCCGGGGCCCGGTCTTGCCATCCGGATCATCGGGGCAGTCACCAAGGAAAAGGCGGACACCCTGCGGGATGCGGACTGGATCTATCGGGAGGAAATTGCAAAGGCCGGGCTGGACAAGCAAATCAGCCAGTATTTTGCAGTGCTGACCAATTGCCGTTCCGTGGGCGTTATGGGCGACGGCAGAACCTATGATTACACCCTGGCGCTTCGGGGCGTTACCACCACGGACTTTATGACTGCGGACTTTGCCCGGATTCCCTATGAGGTTCTGGAGGTCATTTCCGCCCGGATCGTCAACGAGGTCAAGAACATTAACCGTATCGTGTACGATGTAACCACCAAGCCCCCGGCTACTATTGAGTGGGAATAATGCAAGCAATTGCTGAAATGGCGTAATACCGTGCTTTTCAAGGTGCGGTTGAGCTGAATGGCAACGATTTGGCAACATTTCTCGATTATCGGCAACAG
>NZ_FR894815.1:0-1643 GCF_000434255.1 Ruminococcus sp. CAG:379
TACAGCAGGCATCCTGCCGCCAGGTTCAGAAGCAGGAGGATAGCTGTCGAATCCGTCCCCAGCAGCAGTTGTCCTGCTCCCTGAATCGCCAGGAACAGCAGGCACACAGCACCCTTATGAAAATCCGCAAAGTATCCGGCAGCCATACCGGACAGGGCAAGGAATGCAGCAGCGCCCCCCAGTTCCCGGCTGCAAAGCATCAATCCGGCGGAAGCCAGCACACCGCAGACGGTGCCCCCGGCAATGCCGTAGCGTTTTGCCCCCTGCAAGATCACAAACCCGGCAAAGATCACTCCCAGGTTACAGATCCAAAGCTGGGCGGATCCCAGTGCCCCGGTCACCAGCAGAAAGCATACCCCGAAGGCGCAGCCATTCGGCTCGCTGTATCCCCCGGCGGCAGGGCGAAAGGCAGTCAGCGCCTCTGCGGCAAAGTATGCCGCCACCCCAGCCAGCACTGCCATGCACAGATACAGCGCCAGATCCGCCAGGTCGATGCCCCCGATCACAAAAAACAATCCGGCGGAAATACTGAGCCCGGCTGCCGCCGCCAGAGCACCCATCCCGGCACTTGTCCGCCGGGGCAGCACAAACCCGGACAGCACGATCATCACCAGGGCGCACAGCAGCACCGGTGCATCCCCCAGGGTTCCCTGGGTCACGGAGGCAAACAGGCTCCCAGCCAGAACCGCCACCCCCTGAAGGGGGGACACCACCGCCGCCAGGGAGACCTGCAAGGGGGAGGAAAATTCCCCGAACCGGGCACCGGTCAGCAAAAAAGCGCTGACACCGGACAGCAGCAATGCCCCTGCCTGTCCCCGTGTCAGACGCTCGGTTGTACGTTCCTTGATCATATGTATCCGCCCACTTTCTCCATCCGTTTCATTGCGACAGCACCGCATGCTCTTTGTGCGATGCTGCTTTGATACAGAAAGTATACCACGGCAGGCAGGCGGAATCCTGTCGCAAGCCCTTGCAGCATTCCGGTTGTTCCGGCGGCATTCCATTGGGAAATGCAGGGGCAATGAAAATTATGCCGACTGCAGGATCCGGGCAAGGGCAAACAGCTGTTCCATGGTCAGCTGCTCTATCCGGGCAGCAGGCGCAAGCCCTGCCTGCTCCAGGGCATCATACACCGCCTGCTTCGGGATCCCCAGCAGGGAGGCAAGACTGTTGGCGAGGGTCTTGCGCCGCTGGGAAAAGCCTGCCTTCACCATCCGGAAGAAAAAGCCCTCATCCAGCCCCTCCGGATGGGGATTTTCGTGCAGATCGATGCGGATCACCGCCGAGTCCACGTTGGGTGCCGGCATAAAGCTGCCCCGTGATACCGGGAACAGCTGTCTGGCTTCCCCGTAGTAATGGACTCCCACCGTGATCGCCCCTGCCTCCCGGGTACCCACCTGGGCGCAGAGCCGCTGGGCCGCTTCCTTCTGCACCATGACGGTAATGGAGGTGAGGGGCAGCCGGCTTTCCAGCAGCAGCATCAGAATGGGTGAAGTAATATAATAGGGCAGATTGGCACATACTGCAACGGGAAGCCCCCCGAACTCCTGCCGGAGCAATGCCGCCACGTCAATTTTCATAATATCCCCCGGCACGATCTTCACGTTGTCAAAGTCCGCCAGGGTCTCCTCCAGCACCGGCAG
>NZ_FR894815.1:1660-24153 GCF_000434255.1 Ruminococcus sp. CAG:379
GGCAGCAGCCGCTGATCGATCTCCACTGCCACCACCTTATCCGCACGCTTTGCAAGCTCCGCCGTCAGCACTCCAAAGCCCGTTCCGATCTCCAGCACCCCGAAGCCGGGTCTGGCGTTGCCCAGTTCTGCGATCCGGGGGCACACCGTAGGGTTGATGAGAAAGTTCTGCCCCAGCCCCTTGGAAAAATGAAAGCCGTGCCGCCGTGCCAGATCCTGCACCACTGAAATATTCGTCAGATTCTCCATATGATAAACTGTCCTTTCCTGCAAGCCAATCTTGCATTTTGCCCCCGACTTTGCTATACTATATGTATCTATTGATGTATAAGGAGGGTATTCAATGCTTCGCCGTGATAAAATCAATTATTACCTGGATATTGCCGAAACCGTACTGGAGCGCAGCACCTGCATCCGCCGTAAGTTCGGTGCCATTATTGTAAAGCATGATGAGATCATTTCCACCGGATACGTCGGTGCGCCCCGGGGCAGAAAAAACTGCAATGATCTGAATTACTGCACCCGGGACAAGCTGGGCGTTCCCAAGGGACAGCGATATGAGCTGTGCCGGTCGGTGCATGCAGAGCAGAACGCCATTTTATCCGCCGCCCGGGCGGACATGATCGACGCCACCCTGTACCTTGCCTGTCACGATGCCCGGACGGATCAGCTGGACGGGGAAGTGGAACCCTGCTCCATGTGCAAGCGGCTCATCATCAACGCCGGCATCAAGCAGGTGATCGTCCGCCAGACTCGGGATGCGTATAAGATCATCACTGTGTCCGACTGGGTGGAGCAGGACGAATCCCTGACCGGCAGCAGCGGGTATTGATGTTCTTTCATAGTATACCATTTTTGCGCCGGATAGTCAAAGTTTTTGTGGAGCAATGCCACATTGACAGACTGTTGAAAGTGTGCTATAGTGAATATAGCAAATGTTGTGCTTCTTCGGGTATATTCCCGGCGAATCCACACAACATATTGATATTGGATTTGGTGCACGGAACAAGGAGGAAGCCATGAAATTCAAAAGCGGCATCTGGGACAAGGAAATCAATCTGCGGGACTTTATCATCCGGAACTATACGCCCTATGAAGGGGACGACAGCTTTCTTGCGCCCCCCACTGCCCGTACCAGGGCGCTGTGGGACAAGGTGCTTGCCCTGCTGGAGCAGGAGCGGAAGGCAGGAGGCGTACTGGATATTGACGAGCACACCATTTCCACCATCACCTCCCACAAGTGCGGCTACATCGACAAAGAACTGGAAACCATTGTGGGCTTGCAGACGGACGCACCTCTGAAGCGTGCCATTATGCCCTTCGGCGGTATCCGCATGGTGCGCAATTCCCTGGCAGCCTACGGCAGAGAACTGCCCCCGGATGTGGAAAACGTATTCAAATACCGGAAGACCCACAACGATGGGGTATTTGACGTGTATACCGACGATATGAAGCGTGCCCGGCACACAGGCATCATCACCGGCCTGCCGGACGCATACGGCAGAGGGCGCATCATCGGGGATTACCGGCGGATCCCCCTGTACGGGGTGGATCGGCTCATCGAGGACAAGATCGCTGCCAAGAAGGCACATGATGCAGAGCCCATGTACGGGGATACGGTGCGGAACCTGGAGGAAATGGCAGAACAGATCAAGGCGCTAAAGGAGCTTAAGGAAATGGCGGCAAGCTACGGCTTCGACATTTCCCGGCCGGCAGAGAACACCCAGGAGGCCATCCAGTGGCTGTACTTCGGCTATCTGGCAGCCATTAAGGAGCAGAACGGCGCTGCCATGTCCCTGGGACGGGTGTCCACCTTCCTGGATATCTATGCAGAGCAGGATCTGAAAAGCGGCACCTTTACCGAAGAACAGATCCAGGAGCTGGTAGATCACTTCATCATGAAGCTGCGGATGGTACGGTTCCTGCGTACCCCTGCCTATGATGAGCTGTTCTCCGGGGATCCCACCTGGGTCACCGAATCCATTGGCGGCATGTGTGAGGACGGCAGACCCATGGTCACCAAGATGAGCTACCGGTTCCTGCATACCCTGGTAAACCTGGGTCCTGCACCGGAGCCGAACCTGACGGTACTGTGGAGTCACCGGCTGCCGGAGCCCTTCAAGAAATTCTGCGCCCGGATCTCCATCAGCACCTCCTCCATCCAGTACGAGAACGATGAGCTAATGCGGGAACGGTTCGGGGATGATTACGGCATCGCCTGCTGCGTATCTGCCATGCCCATCGGCAAGCAGATGCAGTTCTTCGGGGCAAGAGCCAACTTGGCAAAGGCACTGCTGTATGCCATCAACGATGGCAGGGACGAGCGGTACGAGGATCAGCTGTGCCAGGGCGTGGGACAGCTGCCGGATGGGCCCCTCCAGTTTGATGAGGTCTACAGTAAGTTTGAATATGTGTGTGAATGGCTCACCAAGCTGTATATCAACACCCTGAACATCATTCACTTCATGCACGACAAGTACTGCTACGAACGGCTGCAAATGGCACTCCACGATGAGAACATCATCCGCACCTCCGCCTGCGGACTGGCTGGGCTTTCCGTGGTGGTAGACAGCCTGTCCGCCATCAAGTATGCCAAGGTGACCCCCATCCGGAATGCAGCAGGCATCGCCACCGACTTTGCCATTGAGGGGGATTACCCCAAGTTCGGCAACAACGATCCCAGAGTGGACGAACTTGCCACCATGGTGGTGGAGCGGTTCATGAAGCGGCTGTCCCGCCGAAGAACCTACCGGAATTCCATTCCCACCATGTCCATCCTCACCATTACCTCCAACGTAGTATACGGCAAGAAAACCGGCTCCACCCCGGATGGCAGAAAGGCAGGGGAGCCCTTTGCACCGGGGGCAAATCCCATGCACGGCAGGGACACCAATGGCTGCATCGCATCCATGCTGTCCGTATCCAAGATCCCCTATGCCTACGCAGAGGACGGCATATCCTACACCTTCTCCATCATTCCGGACGCACTGGGCAAGAACGAGGAGGACAAGGAAAACAACCTGGTTGCCCTGCTGGACGGCTACACCCGGGAGCACGGACACCATATGAACGTAAACGTCATGAACCGGGAGACGCTGATCGATGCAATGGATCATCCGGAGCTGTATCCCCAGTTGACCATCCGGGTCAGCGGCTATGCGGTCAACTTCATCAAGCTGACCCGGGAGCAGCAGCTTGACGTGATCCACCGCACCTTCCACACCCGGATGTAGTCCCGGAAGGAGGAACCCCCATGACCACCGGCTATCTGCATTCCCTGGAAAGCTTCGGCGCAGTGGACGGCCCCGGCATCCGCTTTGTGGTGTTTCTGTCCGGCTGTCCCCTCCGGTGCCTGTACTGCCACAATCCGGATACCTGGGAGCAGAAGCAGACTCTGCGCATGACGCCGCCCCAGGTAATGGAGAAGATCCGCAGCGAGCGCAGCTTTCTGCTGCGGGGAGGCGTGACCCTTTCCGGCGGAGAGCCTTTGATGCAGCCTGCATTCTGTGAGGAGCTGCTGACGCTTTGCCGGCAGGAGGGCTTCCACACCGCCATTGACACCAGTGGCTCCATTCCCCTGACCCAGTCCCGGCATGCCATTGATCTGGCGGACATGCTTCTGCTGGACATCAAGGACATTGACCCGGAGGATTGCCGGATGCTGACCGGAAAAACCAACGAAAACGCCCTTGCCACTCTGGATCACTGCGAACAGACCGGCAAGGAGGTATGGATCCGGCATGTGCTGGTGCCCGGCTATACCCTGAATCCGGACAAGCTCCGGCGACTGGCGGAAAAGCTGTCCGGTTACCGATGCGTAAAACGGGTGGAGCTGCTGCCCTATCATACCATGGGGCTGTACAAGTGGGAGGCTCTGGGGATCCCCTGCAAGCTGGCGGATACCCCGACGCCTACGGATGACGAGATCGCCATGGCAAACGGATTCTTTACTAGGTCGTGTTGACACTAAACAGAAACCCCCTGCTGCGGAATAACCGCAGCAGGGGGTTCTGTTTGTATTGTATGTGGCATCAGTTCTTGATGCTGTGCATGGGTGCCGGGATCCTGCCGCCCCGGGCAATGAACTTTGCCGGGGACTTCCGATTGATCTGCATAATGGGGCCGCTGCCGAACAGACCGCCGAACTCCAGGACATCCCCTTCCTTCTTGCCGATGGCAGGGATTAGTCGCACTGCCGTGGTCTTGTTGTTCACCATGCCGATGGCAGCCTCGTCTGCGATGATGGCAGAAATGGTTTCCGCCGGGGTATCCCCCGGAACGACCACCATGTCCAGACCCACGGAGCATACCGCAGTCATAGCCTCCAGCTTTTCCAGCCGCAGGGTGCCGTTTTCTGCGGCGGCGATCATGCCTGCGTCCTCGGACACGGGAATGAAAGCACCGGACAGACCACCTACGTTGGAGGATGCCATCACGCCGCCCTTCTTCACTGCGTCATTGAGCAGCGCCAGAGCCGCCGTGGTGCCGTGGGTGCCGCAGCACTCCAGACCGATCTCCTCCAGAATATGGGCAACGCTGTCCCCCACTGCCGGGGTGGGTGCCAGGGACAGATCCACGATGCCGAAGGGCACATCCAGCATTTCGGAAGCCCGTGCTCCCACCAGCTGACCCATCCGGGTGATCTTAAAGGCGGTCTTTTTAATGATATCAGCGATTTCGTTGATGCTGGCATCCGGGTGCTTTGCAAGGGCTGCCCGTACCACGCCGGGGCCGGATACGCCCACGTTGATGACACAGTCCGGCTCTCCCACCCCGTGAAACGCACCAGCCATAAAGGGGTTATCCTCCGGCGCATTGCACAGCACCACCAGCTTGGAGGGGCCTACACACTGCCGATCCGCAGTCAGCTCCGCAGACTGGCGGATGATGCCGCCCATCAGGGCAACTGCGTCCATATTGATGCCAGCCTTGCTGGAGCCGATGTTGACGGAGGAGCAAAGATTTGTGGTCACATCCAGAGCCTCCGGGATGGAATGGATCAGCTCCAGATCCCCGGCGGAAAAGCCCTTCTGCACCAGTGCGGAATAACCGCCGATGAAGTTGACCCCACAAGCGTCCGCCGCACGCTGCAATGCCTTTGCGAACTTCACCGGGTTGCCCCCCTTGCATGCGCCGCAGAGCATGGCAATGGGGGTCACGGAGATCCGCTTGTTGATGATGGGAATGCCGTACTCGGTCTCGATCTGCTGCCCCACGGACACCAGATTCTTTGCCCGGGTGGTGATCTTTTCATACACCTTTTCACAGGCACGGTCAATGTCCGGATCGATACAGTCCAGCAGGGAAATGCCCATGGTGATGGTACGGATGTCCAGGCACTCGTCCTGGATCATGCGGATGGTTTCGAGAATATCGTATACATTCAGCATATCAGCAGTCCTTTCCCATCAGATCCGGTGCATGGAATTAAAAATGTCCTCGTGCATGGTGTGAATGGACAGACCCAGTTCTTCTCCCAGCTGGTTCATCCGGTCAGACAGCACGGCAAAATCCGTGGTCATAGCGGAAATGTCCACCAGCATGATCATAGCGAACAGATCCTGCAGCACGCTCTGGGTCACCTCGATCACATTTGCCCGGTACTCAGCGCAAATGCCGCTGACCTGATGCAGAATGCCTACATTGTCTTTGCCGATTACAGTTACAACCGCTCTCATATGTAAATCCTCCAGATTCAGTTTCAAACATGACGTTCTATATTAGTATACCACAATCCCAAGGAAAAAGAAAGCCCTTTGCACAATTTTTCGTCCGTGCTCCGATGCAATTTTTTTCTGCTGCTACTTTTCCTTTCCGCAAATATATGATATAATAAAGAAAACCCATACCAAAGGATGAGATGCTATGCTGATAGATTGCCACAATCACACCCACAATTCTCCGGACGGGGAAAACGAAAGCGTCCTGGAGCGATGCGCCCGGGCGGCAGAGCTGGGCATCGGCGTGCTGGCAGTGACGGATCACTGCGAGGTCAACCGATTCTTCAGCCTTGCCCACTACGGCGTGGAGCCAAACGGCTATGATACCTACGATTTCGGCAGGGACTTTGAGCTGTCCATGCAGGAGAATACCGCCGCCAAGGGTCATACCCCCGCCGGGGTGAAGCTGCTGTGCGGCATTGAGTTGGGACAAGCCACCCATGAGCTTGCACTGGCGGAGCATGTATACGCAGACGTGCGGCTGGATTTCGTCATCGGCTCCATGCATCAGCTACCCGGCTGGGATGATTTCGCCTTTCTGGATTACAGCAAGGTGGATGCTGCCGCACTGTTTCATGAAAATTTGCAGGAAATTGCCCGGCTTGCCAACACCGATACCTACGATGTGCTGGGGCATATCACCTACGCTCTCCGGTATATGGCGGCAGCGGGGGTGCACCTGGAGCTTGCCCCCTACCGGGAGGAACTGGCGGAGATCTTCCGGATCGTCATTGCCAGGGGCAAGGGCATCGAGATCAACACCTCCGGTCTGCGACAGGCATACGGGGATACATTCCCCAATCTGGAATGTCTGAAGCTGTACCGGGATCTGGGGGGAGAGATCCTCACCATCGGTTCCGACGCCCATTCCAATCTGGATCTGGGAAAGGGCATTGCCCAGGGACTGGATATTGCCCGGGCAGCCGGATTTACGAATATTGCCTATTTTGAAAAGCATGAACCGCAGTTTTTAAAGCTTGCGGATTGATGAACAGGAGGTTATCACATGAACGAACTACTGCATTTGCTCAAGCAGAACGCCCGTCTGTCCAACGAGGAGCTGGGCGCCATGCTGGGAATCACCCCGGCAGAGGTGGCAGCACAGATCAAGAAGCTGGAGGAGGACGGCATCATCAAGGGCTACAGCGTAGTGCTCAACGATGAGCTTGCCAACAAGGACACAGTAACCGCCTTCATTGAACTGAAGGTGACTCCCAAGCGGGACTGCGGCTTTGAGGATCTTGCCAAGACGGTGATGATGTATGACGAGGTGGAAAGCGTATCCCTCATGTCCGGTGCATATGACCTGGCTGTTACCGTAACCGGCTCCAGTCTGAAGGTGATTGCCCTGTTCGTGGCGCAGCGCCTGTCCACCATTGACGGGGTGCTGTCCACTGCCACCCACTTCGTCCTCAAACGCTATAAGGAAAAGGGCATCTTCATCGAACAGGAGCCCATTGACGAGAGGGGTATGGTTTCACCGTGATAGAATACGAAAAGCTGCTTTCCAGCACCATTCAGCAGATCAAGCCCTCCGGTATCCGGAAATTCTTCGATCTGGCGGAAAACATGGAAGGGGTCATCAGTCTGGGGGTGGGAGAGCCGGATTTCCAGACCCCTTGGGTAGTTCGCAGTGCTGCCATCCAGACCCTGGAGAAGCGCCGGATCATTTACAGTGCCAATGCGGGACTGCTGGATCTGCGCCGGGAGATCTGCAATTACATGAACCGGAAGCTGGGCATCACCTATGATCCGAAAACGGAGCTGATCGTCACTGTGGGCGGCTCCGAGGCCATTGATATTTCCATCCGTGCCCTCATCAATCCCGGGGACGAGGTTCTGATCGTGGAGCCATCCTTCGTGTGCTATGCTCCCATCGTCCGGCTGGCAGGAGGCGTACCCGTGCC
This sequence comes from Ruminococcus sp. CAG:379, assembly GCF_000434255.1. Taxonomy (NCBI): domain Bacteria; kingdom Bacillati; phylum Bacillota; class Clostridia; order Eubacteriales; family Oscillospiraceae; genus Ruminococcus; species Ruminococcus sp. CAG:379. The sequence continues at coordinate 9,287 of NZ_FR894815.1, forward strand.
CATGGCCACCTGTCTGGAGGATTCCTTCAAGCTGACCCCGGAGATCCTCCGCAGTCATATTACCCCCCGCACCAAGCTGCTGGTACTGCCCTTCCCCAACAATCCCACCGGTGCCATCATGACCCGGGAGGAACTGGAGAAAATCGCAGAGGTGCTCCGGGACACCAACATTCTGGTGCTGTCCGATGAGATCTACTCGGAGCTGACCTACGGCAGAACCCACTGCTCCATCGCCCAGATCGAGGGCATGCAGGAGCGCACCATTCTGGTGAACGGCTTCTCCAAGGCGTTTGCCATGACCGGCTGGCGGCTGGGGTATGTGGCTGCCCCCGCACCCATCATCAAGCAGACGGTGAAAATTCACCAGTATACCATTATGTGCTCCCCCACCATCAGTCAGTACGCTGCCATCCAGGCACTGCAAAGCTGTGACGAGGACGTGCGACGGATGGTGGACGAGTATAACATCCGGCGGCGATACCTGGTGGAGCGGTTCAACGAGATCGGACTCCCCTGCTTCAATCCGGAGGGGGCGTTCTATGTATTCCCCTGCATCCGCAGCACCGGCATGAGCAGTGAGGCATTCTGTGAGGCACTGCTCAACCAGCAGAAGGTGGCTGTGGTGCCCGGCAACGCATTCGGCGACAGTGGCGAGGGCTTTGTCCGGGTGTCCTATGCATACTCCCTCAAGCATCTGATGATGGCACTGGATCGGATCGAGGCATTCCTTGCTTCCGGAAAGGCAGGTCAAATATGAGAGAAATCCAGGTACGCACCCCGGCAAAGGTAAATCTGACTCTGGATGTGGTGGGCAAGCGGGATGACGGGTATCACAGCATCGAAAGCGTCTTCCAGGCAGTGGGCATTTACGATGCACTCACGTTGACTCGGGTGGATACCCCCGGCATCACCTTATCCAGCACCAACAAATATCTCCCTTGCAATCAGAAAAATATCGCATACCAGGCGGCACAACTGTTTCTGAAGCATGCGCATCGCTGGGACGGCATTCACATTCACATTGAAAAGCACATTCCCTCCCAGGCAGGTCTGGGCGGTGGCAGCTCCGATGGAGCTGCGGTAATCGCTGCTCTCAACTGGCTGCTGGGCTGCCGCATGTCCCTGCAGGAGCAGTGCGAGATCGCCGCACAGGTGGGGGCGGACGTGCCCTTCTTTCTGACGGGCGGCACGATGCATGTGTCCGGCATGGGAGAGATCCTGGAGCCTTTGCCGCCCATGCCTGCTCTGCCCATGGTAATCGCCAAAGGCAAAGCAGGTGTGTCCACCCCGGAGGCATACCGGCGGATCGACCAGCTGACGGATCCGGTGCATCCGGATACCGCAAGGGTCATCGACTTCCTCCGAAACGGACGGTATTGGGATGCCATTCCCGTGTGCGACAATCTGTTTGAAGCCGCCGCAAACCTGGAGGAGGTTACCCAGATCAAGCAGATCATGATGGACATGGGGGCGCAATGCGCCTTGATGACCGGCAGCGGTTCGGCTGTGTTCGGCATTTTTGACACCGGCTTCATGGCACAGAAATGCTGCAACGCCCTGCATGCAGTAGTTCCCTATGCGGTGACGTGCAAGACCCTCAAGCACAGCATCCGCATCGTCAGCCGTAGCTAACCAATCGAAGCAAGCAAAAGCCCGGAAGCGGTTTTCCATCGCTTCCGGGCTTGTTTTATCGTTTTGCCTGGACTTATTCCGTTTCTGTTACGGCAATGCCCAGAATATCCAGATTCTCCTTGTCCACTGCGGAGGGGCATGCAGACATCAGCTCGCTGGCGTTCTGCACCTTGGGGAATGCGGTTACATCCCGCAGGCTGTCCACGCCAAGCATCACCATTGCCAGACGATCCAAACCGATACCCATGCCACCGTGAGGCGGCGCACCAAACCGGTATGCCTCCACCAGGAAGCCGAACTTGGCTTCGATCTCCTCGTCGGTCAGCCCCAGTGCCTGGAACATCTTCTGCTGCAGCTCATAGTTGGTGATACGAATGGATCCGGAGGAAAGCTCCGTGCCGTTCAGTACCAGGTCAAACGCCTTGGCAATGACCTTTTCCGGGGCGCTGTCCAGATACTGGAGACAGTCATCCTCCGGCATGGTGAAGGGGTGGTGCATCGCCACCCAGCAATTGTTGTCCTCATCCCACTCGAAGAAGGGCATCTGGGTGATCCACAGGAAGTTGAACTGCCCCTCCGGGATCAGATCCAGCTTCCGTGCCACGGTCTGACGCAGTGCCCCCAGTACCGGCAGAGTCACCTTGTTCTTGTCTGCCACGATCAGCACCACGTCCCCCTGCTGGCAATCCAGTGCCTGGAGGATCTCATGGAGCTTGTCCTCCCCCACAAATTTCCCGAAGGAGCAGCTGGGCTTTTCCTCCACCCAGCGAATGAATGCCAGACCCTTGGCACCGATGCCCTTGACCATTTCCGTGAGCTTGTCGATCTCTTTCCGGGTCAGGGTGCCTGCCGCCTGCTTTGCCACAATGGCACGGACGCTGCCCCCGGCTTCGATGGCACCGGTAAATACCCCAAAGCCGCAGTCCTTCACATATTCGCTGATGTCCTGGATCTCCATACCGTATCGGGTATCCGGCTTATCAGAGCCAAACCGGTTCATGGCCTCTGCATAGGACAGACGGGGCAGGGGCAGGGGAATCTCTCTGCCCAGCACCTGCTGGAACACATGATGTACAAAGCCCTCCGCCATCTGGAGGATATCCTCCACGTCTACAAAGGACATTTCCAGGTCGATCTGGGTGAATTCCGGCTGCCGGTCTGCCCGGAGATCCTCATCCCGGAAGCACCGTGCCAGCTGAATATACCGATCCATGCCTGCAACCATCAGCAGTTGCTTGTAGATTTGGGGGGACTGGGGCAGAGCATAGAACTTGCCCGGATGCACCCGGGAGGGAATCAGATAATCCCGCGCCCCCTCCGGGGTGGATTTCATCATCATAGGTGTCTCGATCTCGATAAAATCGTTGGCGTAGAAATACTCTCTTGCCGCCTTGGCAATCTGATGCCGCATGACCAGGTTCCGCTGCAGGGGTGCCCGGCGCAGATCCAGATACCGGTACTTGAGCCGCAGCTCCTCGTTGACCTTGGTATCGCTTGTGATCTCAAAGGGGGGCGTCTGCGCCTTGTTCAGGATCCGCAGATCATCCACCACCAGTTCCACGTTGCCGTTTTTCATATCGTGGTTGATGCTCTCCCGTTCCTTGACGGTGCCGTGTGCCATCAGCACATACTCGCCCCGGCAGGTCTCTGCCTTTGCAAACAGCTCCGGCTGCTGGGTTTCGTTGAATGCCAGCTGTACCACGCCGGTACGATCCCGCAGGTCAATAAACAGCAGGGTGCCAAGATTGCGCACCTTCTGCACGAAACCGCATACCACAGCCTCCGTGCCGATCTGGCTTACCTCTCCGCAGAAATGTGTCCGTTTCAAGCCCTTCATTGTATCCATCATCCTGTTCGCCCGCCCAAGCGGACTATGCTCCTTTCCGTTGCTCCTATTAAAAGGATATCTCGTCCATCACTCCGTCAAACATGCCGTACATAGCAACATTGGTGAACGAATCCACAAAGCTGTCATCCAGCAGGAGAGGCGTCTGCTCTCCGGTCTTCATATTCTTCAGGTTTGCATTCCCCGTGGTCAGCTCATTTTCACCCAGCACCAGCAGATAAGAGGTGCCGATCTTGTCCGCATATTTCATCTGGGACTTGAAGCTGCGGCCCAGCAGGTCATATTCCACCCAGAAGCCCTCCTGCCGCAGCAGGTTTGCATACTGCATGGCACGGCTGACCCCTTCCGGATCCATGGTGGCAATGTACAGATCACAGTGATTGGGCTCCAGGAAGTCACAGCCCTGGCTCTCCATGGTCAGCAGCAGCCGCTCAATCCCCATTGCAAAGCCCAGGGCAGGCTGATGCTGTCCACCCAGCTCCTCGATGAGTCCGTCATATCTGCCGCCGCCGCATACGGTACCCTGGGCGCCGATGTCGGTGGTGACGAATTCAAATACGGTCTTTGTGTAGTAATCCAGACCACGGACGATCTTGGGATTGATGGAAAAATCAATGCCCATCGCCTTCAGATAGCCCTGGAGCTTTTCAAAGTGGGTCTTGCAGTCCTCACACAGGTAATCCAGGATCACCGGAGCGTCCTTTCCAAGCTCTCCGCAAATAGGGCTCTTGCAGTCCAGGATCCGCATGGGGTTCTTCTCCAACCGGGACAGGCATGTGTCGCAAAGCTGATCCTTCCGGGCTTCAAAGTATGCCCGCAGCGCCTTGTGGTATTCCGCCCGGCAGGTGGGGCAGCCGATGGAATTGATGTACAGCTGGATTCCCTTCAGACCCAGCGTATCCAGAACTGCCTTTGCCAGGGAAATGACCTCCGCATCCGCAGCAGGCTCCGCGCTTCCTGCCATTTCCAGACCGAACTGGTGGAATTCCCGGAGTCTGCCTGCCTGGGGTCGTTCATGCCGGAAGCAGGACAGCAGATAGAACACCTTCTGGGGCAGTGCCTCATTCAGCAGCCCGTTTTGCAGCATCGCACGGATAGTGCCGGCAGTGCCCTCCGGTCTGAGTGTAAACTTCGTTTCCTTTGCCATGACGGTGTACATTTCCTTCTGCACCACGTCCGTGGTCTCCCCCACAGAGCGCTGAAACAGCTCCGTGTTTTCAAAGGTGGGGATGCGGATCTCCCGGAAGCCATAGGACTGCGCCACACTGCGGGCTACCTGCTCTACGGTGTACCATTTGTGGATGTTTGCCGGGGTAATATCCTCCGTGCCGTTGGGTCGTTTTAAATTCAAAGCCATAATTTTCCTGCGCCCTGCGCAGCTCCTTTCGGGAAATATTGGTGTTGTCCGGGCAGTGCCGCACAAAACAGCAATTGCCCCGCATGGGGGGCAATTCAACGGCTGCATATGCCGCAGCAGTGCCTTACAGGGAGGGATTTCCGATTTCACGCCAATCCAGGTCGCCCCGTTCCAGTGCCAGGATCAAAGCCTCTGCGGTTGCAATATTGGTGGCAACCGGTACGTTGTGTACGTCGCACAGCCGCAGCAGGTTCATATCGTTGGGTTCGTTGGACTTGGGATTGATGGGATCCCGGAAAAACAGGAGTACATCAATCTCGTTGCAGGAAATACGGGCACAGATCTGCTGATCGCCGCCCTGGGAACCGCTCAGATATCGCTGAATGTGCAGACCGGTAGCCTCGCTGACCTGCTTGCCGGTAGTACCGGTGGCGCACAGGTTGTGACGGGACAGGATACCGCAGTATGCAATACAGAACTGGATCATCAGTTCCTTCTTGGAGTCGTGGGCAATCAATGCTATGTTCATAAGTCCGTTCCTTTCTACCGCTTTTTGCGATGATGCTGTCAGACACCGCTGCACAGTGGCAGCAGACTGTTACTTGATTTTCACGGTCAGCGGTGCGTTCTCGCCCTTGAGCCGCTTGGCAATGGCGTCAAATGCTGCCAGGCTGGGCGCAGTGGAGGGGATGGGCTGACCCTTGCCGGTGGCGATGACCAGCTCGTAATCCTCCGGGATCACGCCGATCAGCTGTACACCGATGGTGTCAATGATCTCGTCCAGGCTTTTTACCAGTTCCGAGCCGATGGCACGCTTGTTGACCTTGTTGATAATCAGGCGCTGGCGCTTATTGCCCCGGTTATAGAATTCATCGGACATCATCTGGGCATCCCGCACGCAGATGGGATCCGGCGTGGTCACAACCAGAATGGTGTTGGCCTGTTCCACGATATCAAATACATGAGAGTTGATGCCGGCACCAGTGTCGATGATGATATAGTCAAAATATTTCCGGATCTGCTTGCAGATATCCACGATCTGCTCCACCGTTGCGCTTGCAAAGGGGTCCTTCGGTGCGCAAAGAATATTCAAGTTGCTTGCCATAGGCACCTGGGTTACAGCATCCAGGGGCTTTACCCGGTTGTGAAGCACATCCCCCAGGTCGTACTTGATCTTGCCCTGCATGCCGAAAATGATATCAATACAGCGCAGACCGAAATCCAGTTCAATGATCAGAGTTCTGCTGCCCTGCTTTGCAAGGGTGTACCCCAATCCGGAACAGATGGAGGATTTGCCCGTGCCGCCTTTGCCAGACGTAACTGCAATTACTTTTGACATAGTATCAGATTCCTTTCCCCTATTTGCCGGCACAGTAACCATGTCTGCCTGCGTGCAGACAGCCGGATTTGATCTTTCTTTACACAGTATATCATACTATATTATACCATACTTATCGGGATTGTCAAAGCCCCTTTTCGGGAAAAATAAAAAATTGTATAGTTACATTGTTTCGACAGACCGTCTTTGTGCATTATGCACAACTTTTTATGCATATGGAATTATTCGCCTGTTAGATGTTCACCGATTTTGGTATCCGGATAGCAATCTGCATACAGCTCCAGTACCTTGCGCACCATGTACTTGGCGTAATTGCCCCCTTCGATCACCCCGGCAAATGCAATTTCCGGATCCTCCGCCGGGGCGAACCCGATCACAAAGGAGTCCGTACCCCGGGGGGACTGGGGGGTACCGGTCTTGATGGCGGTCTGGAACCCCAGGTGGGTCAGGGAATACTCCTTGGGCATGGTGCTCTGGGCGGCAAGAATCATGCCCTGCCGGATCAGAGGATACACCGAGTCATACTGCACGTTGATCTTTTCTGCGATCACCGGCTCGGTTCTGGAAATCAGCTTGGTACCTGCGTTGTTGTACACGCTGTCCACCAGGTGGGGACGATAGCGCACCCCTTCGTTGGCAATGGTGGATGCCGCCACCGCCATTTGCAGGGGTGTTACCTGCACCTCGGACTGACCGATGGCAGCCTGGAGCACATAACCTGCGTACCAGGGCATCTCCAGCTTTTCAAAGGTCTGGGGATTTGCCAGCCGTCCGGCAGCATCCCCGGACTCCAGTCCCAGGGACTGCCCCAGGCCGTAGTAAGTAGCATACTCGGAAATAGTGTCGATGCCCAGCCGCTGAGCAAGCTCATAGAAGAAGATGTTGCAGGACACCTGAATGGCACGGGTCACATTGATGGCAGAGTGGTAGCCGGTACAATGCACCGTACTGTCCAAGTACTTATAGTTTCTGGTACAGAAATAAGTGGAGCCGGCGTTGATGATCCCCGTATTCAGCCCTGCCGTAGCGGTGATGGTCTTGAAGGTGGAACCGGGGCGGTACAGACCATCCGTTGCCCGGTTGACCAGGGGGGTGTTCTCCCCGTTCAGCACGGACTGATAGTCATTCATCAGATCCTCCAGGTTATAGGTGGGAGCGGTCGCCATACCCAGCACCGCATTGGACTTCACGTCCAGCACCACCAGCGCCCCGGCGGAAACCTCGTCATATGCCGGATCGTTCAGATCCCGCAGGTACTGCATCATATCCTCCAGTACCCCCTGAAGCCCCCGCTGGAATTCACTGTCCACCGTCAGCTGCACCCGATTGCCGCCTACAGCCTCCTGGGTGATCTGGGAGGAAGCCGCTTTGCCGTTCACATAGGTGATCTCCTTGACCCCGTCCGTGCCCCGCAGTTCCTTCTCCAGTGCCAGTTCCAGTCCGCTTTTCCCCACCGTATCCGACAGCAGATAGCTATGCCCGTTTTCCTTCAGCCGCTCAAATTCCTCCTTGCTGTAGATGGGACCCACAGTACCGATCTCATGGGGCAGGATATCCCCCTGCTTGACGGTGCGGATGGCTTCCTCGATCACGTCAAAGCCCGGCAGCTGTAAGCGCCGTTCCTTGATGAGCGTCACAAGCTCCGCCGGGATATCCTCCGCAAAGGTGTAGTGATTGTTCACTGCAAAGCTCCGCAGCAGCATTTCGTACCGGATACCTGCGATGATTCGCTGCTCCCGGGGAGAATAGGTGTCCGCAATGTCGTAGTCCCCGATCAGCTTATCCATGCAGTTCTGGGCAGTGGCATAGGTGTTCAGATTCAAGGTTGTGCGCAGCTTTGCCACCTGTTCCTCGGAATCGCTCAGAAAGGAAAATGGCTCTACCATGGTAATGGGCATGGTGTCATTCCAGTCCAGCTCCCGCTCCTTCAACAGATTGGCAACCTCCAGCAGAACAGCATTCCCTGCCCCATTGTCCGCCGGGAAGTATGCCTTTTCCACAATGATATTATAGCCAATCTTGTTGCCCACGATGGTATTGCCGTCACTGTCCACGATCTCCCCGCGGGCAGCGCTGACCGGTTGGGCATACACAGCGGTGGACTGGGCTTTTTCCAGGTATGCGGTGCCGTTGACCACCTGGATCTTCATCAGCCGCAATCCCCCCAGGATCACGGATATCACCACCAGCAGCACAAGAATTGCCGCCCGCAGCCGATCCCCCAGCAGTGCCAAGGTTTCCTTCATAGATCCATACTCCTTTCCGCAGTGTGCTTATGCCTCGTTGGCATTGCCCGAAGGAGGCAGCAGCCTGCGTTTGATCAGCTTGAAAATCGGATACAAGGGCAGCACTGCTCCGGTGGTCAGAAAGATCACCGGCAGATGCCACCGGGCAAAGACGGTTTCCACAGCGTCGTAATTCCACATGTAATAGTAAAACAGGTAATCCAGCCCCCCCTGCATGGCTGCCAGCAACAGGGTCACAATCAGCACATTGATGATGTTGTGCCGCAGCAGATGCATAAACAGCAGGGCGGTACACACGCAGCCGCATACCAGAAACAGGGCGTTCAGTCCCAGCAGCTTGCCGCAGGAAATGTCGATCATCAGACCGGTGACCATGCCCACTCCCGCTGCGGTCAGCACCCCTTCGCTCATGGAGATACACACCGCCGCCGGGATCACATACAGGGGGTTCAGATGCCTGCCGGTACATTGCAGCACAAAGCACAGGGCAAGCAGCAGCACATACAGCGTCCAGCGCAGGGCGATGCAGAACCGCTCCTGTTTGGGGCTGCGCTTGGGGGCACTAATTGTCATAATTAGCCCCCTTGCCGTTAAAGTCCAGGATCACCACCACGCTGGTGATCCGCTCCAGGTTCACTGCCGGCTGGATCACCGCATAGGCAGACAAGCCGCTTTCCTCCATGCCGGTTTCCGCCACATTGCCAATGACGCAGCCCCAGGGGAATAAGCCGGAGCTGCCAGCGGTAATGACCAGATCTCCCTGCTGCATGGTCATGGTTTTGTCCATGTAGATCATTTTGGTTTTCCCGTCTGCCGCATAGCGGAGATTTCCTTCCACGATGCCCGTATCCTTTGTCCGGTTGCATACCGCACCAATGGACAGATCCGGGGACAAAATGGTACGCACAGTAGCGTAAGTATCCGCCACCTCTGTGATAACGCCCACCAGACCTTCACCGGTCATCACCGGATCATTGACGGAGATTCCGTCCTCCCTGCCCCGGTCAATGACGAAAGCACCGTAGGGATCGTTGGTCACATAGGAGATCAGATGACAGGGTGCGGAATGCACAAAGTCCGGATGCTCCTCCTTGATACCCAGGAACTTCCGCAACTCCGCCAGCTCCTCCTTGGTGTTCTCATAATCCACCAGCTGACTGTTCAGCGAGCCAATCTGCGCTCGCAGCTCCTGGTTTTCGTTGTAGTATTCCTGGGCGTTAAGGATGGTGTCCACCCCCTGCTCAATCCGGTCAGAAACGGCGGTAAACGCCTGCCGTACCGGGTTGAATACAACGCCGAACCCCTGGGACAGCCAGGTGGTGCTGCCGCCCCGGGTCACCGCATACAGGACAACTCCCAGCAGCAGCGCCAGCACGCCCATGATAATCTTGAATTTAAAACTGCGAAAAAATCCGCTCATGCCCTGACTCCTTCCGGTTGTCTATGGAAACCCGAAAAGGGCGAGATGCTTCTCGCCCCATGTGTTTAGGGAGTGTTGACACTAAGATAATATGCAGATTTTCGAGCATAAATTTTACGTAGACAAGGCAAAAAGTCGCAGGCAGGCTGTCGCCTGTCAAGACTTTTTAACGCAGAATGCGAGGGATGCGTGAAATTTTGCCCAAAAATGCGTTGTTAGGCTTAGTGTCAACACGACCTAGTAATACCGCACTTCTTCCGTCAGCAGATCCCGGTATTTCTCCAGATTTTCCAGGATCCTGCCGGTGCCCTCTGCCACGCAATCCAGGGGATACTCCGCCACATACACAGGCATGCCGGTTTCCCGGTTGATGAGCTTATCCAGCCCCCGGAGCAGTGCGCCGCCGCCCGCAAGGGTAATGCCCTGGTCGATGATATCTGCTGAAAGCTCCGGCGGAGTCTTTTCCAGGGTGATCTTAATGGCCTCGATGACCCGGGACAAGGGTTCCGCCAAAGCGTCCCGCACCTCCGCCGAGGTAATGGTAATATTCTCCGGCAGGCCGTTCAGCAGATTCCGCCCCTTGATCTCCATGCTGGACTCCTGCTCGCTTGGAAACGCCGAACCGATCTCCAGCTTGATGTTTTCCGCCGTCCGCTCCCCGATCAGCAGATTGTACTTGCGGCGGATGTAATTGACAATAGCGTTGTCAAATTCATCCCCTGCCATCCGCACGGAACGGGAGGTTACAATACCCCCCAGAGAAATCACTGCCACCTCACTGGTGCCGCCGCCGATGTCCACGATCATGCTGCCGGTGGCATCCAGGGTAGGCAGACCTGCACCGATGGCTGCTGCCATTGGCTCCTCAATGATATTCACCCGCTTGGCGCCAGCTTTTTCCGCCGCCTCCTTGACCGCACGGCGTTCCACCGCCGTAACCCCGGAGGGAATGCAGATAATGACCCGTGCCTTGGTGAAGATGGTACCCTGCAACGCCTTGCGGATAAACTCCTGCAACATGGTGGTGGTAATGTCAAAATCCGCAATGACACCGTCCTTCAGAGGGCGCACTGCCACAATGGAGCCGGGAGTCCTGCCGATGACTTCCTTCGCCTCCTTGCCCACATAACGAGCCTGATCCGTGCGGGTATTGACTGCCACTACGGAGGGCTCACGAATGATAATGCCCTTTCCCCGCAAATACACAAGGGTATTTGCTGTCCCCAGGTCGATCCCAATGTCCCTTGTAAACATCTGTTTTCTCCTTCATCCGGTTCTTTTTCTCTCTCTGTGTGCGGTACGAACCGCCTAACTCTCATTATTATACCACCATTCCGGTGGATACACAATCCTTTTTCCGACAAAAACCGCAGCGCTGCTGTCTCAGGTCTGAATGGCGTTTGCGATCTTGGGGGATACGAACAGTGCCACTGCCAGCAGAATGATCTGCGCCACATTCAGTTGGAAATGAATCCCGAAGGTCAGGTCAAATACGCTCAGGTCCAGGGTGGTAGCATCCAGACCGATGGCTTTGGAATAGGCAAGCCAGCTGACCCCGTATACCCCCTCGCACAGATTCCCCAGCAATCCTCCAAGCACGGCTGCGGTTACGATCATAAATAACAATACCAGTTTATTTTTCATTCCGTCCTCCTATGCTCCAGTAGAGCCGAATCCACCGGCACCCCGTGCGGAATCCGGCAGCTGCTGTACTTCTTCTGTCCGGGGCAGCAGCACCGGCGTTACCACCAGCTGAGCGATCCGCATACCCGGTGTGATCCGGAAGGGCTCCCTCCCCCGATTCACCAGTGGCACCAGTACCTCACCCCGGTAGTCGCTGTCGATGACGCCCACCCCGTTGGCCATGGATACGCCGTGCTTGGTGGCAAGCCCGGAGCGGGCATACACCAACAGCACCACATCCTTCCGGTCGGGACACAGGGCGATGCCCGTAGACACCGGCACACAGTCACCCGGCTCAATCACCAGATCCTCCGTCAAACAGGCGGAAAGATCGTACCCGGCACTGCCCGGGGTCTGCCGCTCCGGCAGGATCGCCTCCGGTCGCAGGCGCATGATCTGTAACTTCATAAATACTCCTTACTGCACCCCCCGGTAGGCAAGCCCCCGGGTATATCGCTCCGGCAGGACGGCATGCCCTGTCCGGTACTGTTCTATGATCCGGGCTGTCTGCTCCGGCGACTCCGTGGTAAACAGCAGCACGCCGAATCCCATCCGGTTCCATTCCTCCAGCCGGTCCGCCAGGTAAACAGGCTCCGCATTCAGCAGCTCCGCATACCCCCCAGTGCAATACACCGGAAAGCTTCTCCCCGTCCGATCAGTGAGAGCGTGTCTGCACTGTTTACAGCCCACCTCATTACGGATGGGGCAACTTCGCATCAGCATCAAGGGCAATCTGCCGTAAAGCACCGCCCCGGATGGTACCGGACTATGCAGCTGCTGCATGGCACCCCGTTTCAGTTCCACAGACAGGATCAGATCCGAAAGCCCAAGTTGACTGTAAGCATCTGCGGCGGCACTATTGGCGACATGCAGTCCGAAATCCCCGTGAAGCACAAAGCCCAGCTGTCTGCCTAAGGGGATATGTGCCAGATTGCTGCACAAAAGATGTCGGTAACCCTTGCTGTACATTTCCTCCAGCCGGGACATCAGTCCTGCCTCATCCTCTATGAACCGGGGCAGCATCAGCATCCGCTTTTCCATGGGTACCGGGCTGTCCGGCTGCCACTGCTCCAAGGGCAGACCCGCCAGTGCATACTGCTCCGACGGGATCCGGCTGAACTGTGCCGCCTCTCTTGCGTGAATGTGCAGCCCCCATGCCTCCGTCCGTACAGGATGGATGGGCATAGGCTCCGGCCGGGCAAGGGTATGCACCGGGGTGTTGTCCCGGATCCGTGCAGCATCCAGCTGCTGCACCCCAGCCCGGCGCATGGCGTTCAGACTGCCAGCAGACAACATCAGCCCCTGTTCCCCGGTCAACTCTGTATGCGCCAGGGTGTAAATAGTATCCCCGAGCTTGGAAAGCTGCCGTTCCAGACGCTGTACGTCCAACGCAGCAGTCCGGGCAGGCTCCGGGACATCCCCTTCCACACAGGCAATATGCCCCGCATCGTCCGCCAGGGTCAACCGGGCAGACTGTCCTGCCGCCAGTTCCAGCTTTGCATGCAGAGCGGCACGCTTGCCGGGCTTTGCATACAGGCTTTGCAGCTTTGGCAGCACCTGTTTTGCCGCTGTCACATCCTCCCGGCTGCGGATGCCGAACATCTTCTGCCGCTTTCCGGTCAGGTATCCATCTGTAAAACCGCTCCGGGAAAACACCGCCCGCAGCTGCTCCAGATCCACCGGTTGACCCTGGAGCGCCTGCCGGTAGGCGGTGACTGCCGCCGCTACATACTCCGGCCGCTTCATCCGCCCCTCGATCTTAAGGGATGCAACCCCCATCTGCACCAGTGCCGGGATCTGCTGCACACTGCAAAGATCCTTCAAGGACAGGGCACACGCCTCCGGGTCGCCGCAGCTGGTAAAGGGCAGCCGGCACGCCTGGGCGCATCTGCCCCGGTTGGCACTTCTGGAGCCAACCATGGCGGACAGGTAGCATTGACCGGACACGGACATGCACAGCGCACCGTGGCAGAATACCTCGATCTCCATGCCGGTGCTGCAAAGGGTCTCCAGTTCCTTGCAGGACAGCTCCCGTGCCGCCACCACCCGACGGATCCCCAGCCGGGCAGCCTCCAAAGCTCCCTGCACTGTGTGGATGGTCATCTGGGTGGAAGCATGGATGGGCATGGTGGGGCAGATCTGCCGCACCCGGGCAATGGCGCCCAGATCCTGCATGATAAAAGCGTCCACCCCTGCCTCCGCTGCCTGCCGGATCAAAGCATCCAGCAGGACAAACTGATTGTCGAATACCAGGGTATTCACCGCCAGATACAGCTTTGCGCCGTACAGGTGGCACAATCTGCATGCTTCCTGCAAAGCGGCTGCGTCAAAGTTTTCCGCACTTTGCCGGGCGGAAAAATCCCACGCCCCGACATATACTGCATCTGCGCCGCACCGAAGGGCAGCCAGTAATGCATCCGAACTGCCGGCAGGCGCCAGCAGCTCCGGCAGCCGATCAGCCATCCAGGCTGTCCTTCAGGGACTTGAGCTTGACGATGTTCTCCAACTGGGCGATCTTCGCCTTCAGAGATTCGTTTTCACGCAGCGCCAGATCCCGCTCGATCCGTGCCTTTCCGGCTTCATCCACATATTCCTTGACCTGCGCCCGGATGGTTTCTACGTTGGCGGTGGATTTGCTCAGCTCATCCAGGGTAGAAAGCGCAACCATCACTGCCGCATGGTGGGCAGAGACCCGGGTGTTGGTCTCCGTAATGCTCAAAATTTTCTTTTCCAGCGTCTTGGCAAGGCTATATACATAGCTGGGTGCTTCTTCCGTCTGCACCACATATTCCTTTCCACAGATTACGACCTTTACACGATTTAGCATAGCTCTTTTTCCTTTCGCACGGGAACCCCATTCCCGGAAATCATAGGAAATACCGTACAAAGTCCTCAGCCAGGCTTTCCACGGCGTTGCCTACACATATATATTTATTATACAACATTCCTGTAGGTTTGGAAAGTGCTTTTTATGTTTTTTATCAGATTTTTTTATCCTGCTCCGGCGGTACATAATACACAGTCCCACCCGAGCGCCGGTCATGCTTCTGCTCCAGCCAAACCGACAGGACTTCTCCCACCACGCCGGGACTGCGGAACACGCATTCTGCGTAAAACTGCTCTGCGGCATGCCGCCGGGCAAAGGATCTTGCCAGTGCCGGATCCCCCACTGCAGCCCGGCGTGTGTACAGATACCGTTGTTCTCCACGGTAAGTCAGCCGCACAATATACCGCTGCACCAGCTTTCCCATACGTCCTCCCCAGGCAGCTGCGCTGAAAAAACGCCGCCGCATATACATACGGCAGCGTTCACACAGGCATGGCACATCTACCACACATTCTTT